>JAFZQZ010000071.1 GCA_017620135.1 Bacillota bacterium | reverse complement strand
GATAGGAAAGCCTACCACGGTGTAATAGTCTCCGTGTATAGCCTTGATCAGGCGGCAGCCCTTTCCCTGTATCCCGTAGGCGCCGGCCTTATCCATGGGCTCGCCGGTCGCGACATAGTCTTCGATCTCCTGTTCGGAAAGGGGATAGAATGTCACGTCCGTCACCTCGGCAAAGGACTCGGAAAGAGCGCTGGCGGGCTCGTCCGGTTGATAAACAAGGCATACACCGGTCACGACCTGATGCGTTTTACCTGAAAGCAGCCGGAGCATGTGGGCCGCGTCCCCGCTGTCTGCGGGTTTGCCCAGTATCTCGCCTTCCGGACCGATCACGACGGTATCGGCGCCGATCACGATCCTGCCGGGATGCCTTGCGGCAACATCTTTGGCTTTCGCCGCGGCCAGAAGCAGGGGGACTTTTTCGGGAGGCGTCCCCTCCGGGACATGAACCTGTTCCTCCGCCGAGGAGGAAGCGAGGTCATAATCGGACGTTATAAAATGAAGTAATTCGCGGCGCCTTGGAGAGGCGGACGCGAGGATGATTTTGGTCATGAAATGAACCTCTGTCTATGTTCAAAAAATATCAAATTTTATCTTATCACATTTTTGACTTTTCGTAAACCACAACTTATACGGACTCCAGGCACCCTGACCCACTAGATGTAGTGGTTGACAAACGCTCTTTTTTACGATAGAATAACGAATGTATTACAAATATTACAAAAAATATTTCGAAAATGTTTCAAGGAGAAATGAACCGATGAAATCATCAAGAAACCGGAAGGTGCTCCTGGTAATCGGGGTACTTACGGCAATCGGAATCGTTCTCTCCTCCATCGTTTTTGAGGTGAAGCCACTGGCTTCAGAGTATCCACAGACTTTGGAAGAAAGGACGCTTTTCGATGAAAGCATCTTCGAAAGCGAAGGATCTTCCGAGGTGAGCAGAAAGCTGCCGACTAGTGCACAGGCAGTCCATATGATGACCCTGATGGGCGTGGCGCCCGGAAAAAGCCAGGATCAGTTCAATGAGGCTGTTACAGAGAGAATCACACCGGCAGAAGAAGACACAGACACACAGACAGATTCACAAGAGACCGATTCGGCTGAAGTTGTGAGCAGCCCATTGCCTGCCAGCAATACGGTTCGTATGGAAAAAATACTCGAGAACCCCTATGAGCTGGTAGCAGACATGACCCCGTATTCTGTTTTTGAAAAAAGAAACAACATTACAGCTCCGATCGCTGTAGATGAAAAGACGGAAGAGAAAACAGAAGACATTTCTTCAGAGGAGACTTCAGAAGAAGAGCCTCTGGAAGAAGAGGAAGAAGAGCTGGAAGAGCAGGAAGAGGAAGAGTCGGTGTATGAGGAAGCATACACCGCAGATTCTTCCGGGAATGAGGAAGAATCTGAGGAAGAAAGCAGTGAGGAAATCACTGAGGAGACTTCCGAAACGGAAGAAGAGGAAGAATCTTCTGAAGAATCAGAGGAAGAACAACCTTCCGAACCGTCTCTTGCTCAGCAGGAAACCTCTGAGGAGACTCAGGATGAAGACAGCTTAGAATCTTCGGATGAAGGATCTGAAACGTCTGAAACCGAAGAAAGTTCTGAGCCGGAAGAAAGCTCAGAAACTACTGCGGCGTCCACGAGTTCTTCGTGGGAAAGCGATCCCGGCACGACATCCCGCGGCGTTTCGACAGACGCCTCGCGTGTGGTGGACGGCTATACGGAACTGGATTATCTGGCGGCCCTTTGCCAATGTGAAGCAGGCCCCTACTATGACGGTTCGCTGGCTGTCGCCAACTGTGTACTCAATCGACTGTATGCCGGTTTCGAAAGTAACATCTATGATGTCATTTACGCGCCGTATCAGTTCGCGACAGGCCGCATCGGCGGATATCTCGCGAATAACGATGTCAGTTCCGTGTGCTATCAGGCAGCGCAGGACGCGCTTAACGGCGTGAACAACATTGGTGACTATCTGTTCTTTAACGGAGTCTACTGGCTCGATCCTTTGACACTGGATCGACCCTATGTCGTGATCGGCGGCAATTGTTTCTATTAATCTGATAGAATACCCCCAAGAAAAATCGACCTGACGGTGATCTCTCGTCAGGTCGGTTTTTTTGTCGCTTTTTGGGCTTTTTTTCAGCTTTTTCAGTTTCGCCCCAGCCCATTGGGGAAGATAGTCAGGCTTTTTCGCATCTGCCCCAGCTCTTTGGAAAAGACAGTGCGTTTTCAAGCCTCGCCGCCCAGTACATTTTTGCATTATTGGGCGGCGCATCAACTTGACGCGCTATCTTCTCCAATCCCTGGGTGAGAAGAGCCATCTGACTGGTATCTTATCCAGAAAAATCAACCTGCGTAAGCTTCGTTTGGGTGAGATAAGTTTTTGACAGACTATCTTTTCTAATTCCTGGATAAGATAGCTCGTCCGGTTGATATCTTTCCTAAAAATCACAGGGAGTTTTGGGCGGCAGAACGATCACAAAAGAAAAACGCCCCAAAAGACCTGTTGAGGCGAATCATATATTCTTACAACCGTCACAAATCCTTCGGAGCAGGTTTTATTTTTTCAAATCACTGACCAGACCGGTAATGATGATTTCCGGTCGGTCTTTGAGCACCGCAGGCTCTGCTTTTGCGATGACAGGTTCATGTGCTTCGGCACCAACCTCAGATGCCTCGGTCTGGTCTTCAGCCAGCGTTTCGGTATCCTGTCCCGTCAAAGACGGAATGAGGGCGAGCAATTCCTTTTCTAACTCTTTTTCCGTGATGGGCATCCATACATGCAGCAGTGGGATCCCGGCCGCCGCGTATACCTGATCAACGAACTCATCCCGCTCGATCCGCTCCGGTCGTTCGTGAGACGGATCATCCAGTTCGACCCCGGCCAGGACTTCCAGCGTATCCGGATCACAGAGAACAAAGTCTGTATGCTTGGCTTTTATCTTGTTGAAATAAGCCATATAATCTTTTTCACCCGGTACGACCGTCAGGATATCCGCGAGCCGCATCTTCACGAGCAGCATCCATCCATGCTTTTCGCAGAGCGGGTAGAGGATCTGATAGAAAGGAAACTCATTGGAGGTCAGAAGCTCCCTGCGTTCGTAGGGAAACTTCTTCTTGGGCCGGATCAGGTAGAAAAAAAGAAAAAGAAGCGCCATCCCCAGAACAGACAGTCCGAGGATGATCAGTTTTTCCCTCATTTCACAGGTCTCCTTTCTATAAAACGCAACTTATCCTGGCTGCCAGTTGGAAAGAAGTCTGTTCATCCAGGCATAGACGTCCATTCCATAGATGCTTTCGAGGTTTTCACGGGTGAGCACTTCCTTCGGCGTGCCAAATCCGCGGACCCGGCCCTCGTGGAGAAGCAGCACGCGATCAGCGAAGGTCATGGCGAGCGAAAGATCATGAACGACCGAGATGATGGCCCGCTGCGGCACGCTGGCGTCAGCAGATGACGAATCCCGCCGCGGCGCGCTGCTGTCAACAGGCGCACGCTGCAGAGCGGCTGCGTCTTCCCGCTGTGGTGCCGGTGCCTTCAGCCATTTTTCCAGCAGAGAGAACAACTGCATCTGGTACTGCAGATCCAGGTGGTTCGCCGGCTCATCCAGGACAAGGATCTGCGGATCCTGCGCAAAAAGCTGAGCAAGGAACACACGCTGCAGCTCGCCGCCGGATAGCGTCAGTACCGACCGATCTTCGATCGAGCTGAGCCCGGTCAGGCTTAGTGCTTCATCAATCTTTTCTTCATCATCAGCCGGACGGGGAGAGAAGATCGTCGGGGTATAGGCGTAGCGACCCATGCGGACCACTTCACGGACAGAGAAAGAATAGGAGATCTCATGTGACTGCGAAAGGACTCCCAGGATCCGGGCCAGCTGAACGGACCGGTATTCTTTCAGATCGCGTCCCAGATAGGTGATGCGGCCGGTGTAAGCGATGCTCTGCGCGATCGAGTTTACGATCGTGGACTTGCCTGCGCCGTTGGGACCGACGATGCAAAGATGCTCGCCGGAGGCGAGAGAAAAGTTGACATCATCAAGGATCGCACGCGAGGAAGCGCCGCTTCTGATCGGTACCCGGACAGTCAGAGACTGAACATTCAACAATTCATCCATCATCTGCCCTCCTACCTGCGCGCCTTCGCGTAAATGATCACGAACACGACCGCGCCGATCATACTGGTCACTACGCCGATCGGCAATTCCAGCGGCCGCAGCAGCACCCGCGCGACCAGATCACATAGCATCAGGAACGTTCCGCCGCCAAAGAGGCAGGCCGGCATCAGCCGTTTATGGTTAGGCCCTGTGATCAGTCGCACCATATGCGGCGTCACCAGCCCCACGAACCCGATCGAGCCGCCGATCGATACACAGACCCCGATCAGCACGGAAACCGTGATCAGCACGATCAGCTTGGTCCGGCGCACGTTCACACCAATTGTCCGCGCGTTGGCCTCGCCGATCGCAAACGCGTTCAGCTCGCGTGATAACGACAGCAGGATCGTTCCGCAGATCAGCAGGACGATGAATAAGACCAGAGCGTTCAGATAGCTGGAACCGGCTAGCGACCCCATCGTCCAGAAAACGATATTTTTGACTTTATCGGAAGCAAAGGTGATCACCAGCGACAGGATACTGGAAACGAACATCGAAAAAATGACACCCAGCAGGATGATCGTATTCGTGGAAAGAGAATAGTCCAGCCGGTAAGCCAGCGTCAGGATGATGATCAGAGAAAGAAAAGCGAAAAGGATCGCCATCACCATCGTCCCGGCAAAAGGTATCCCGGGCAGCGTGATACCCAGCGCGATGGCCAGCGCCGCGCCTAAGGATGCTCCGGTGGAGACGCCAAGCGTCGATCCGTCAGCCAGAGAATTCTTCAGAAGTCCCTGCATGGACGCGCCGCACAGCGCCAGCGAAGAACCGGTCAGAAGTACGCACAGCACCCGGGGAAGACGCACATTCAGGATGATCGACGCAGCCGATGTATTTTCCTGCGCGCGTCCTGAAAGAGCCCGGGCAAATACCCGGACGGTCTCGGAAAGCGGGATACTGACACTGCCGGTACATACGCAAAATACCAGCGTCGCCGCTGTCACCAGAGCGAAAAGCCCCAGTGTCAGCGGCGAAAAACTGTCCTGACGAAGATGTTTCATTGTATCTTTCAAAACTTATTTGGAAGCTCCACTGACAAAATCATAAAGCATTTTCGCGCCTTCCGCCAGTCTCGGGGCGGGGCGGGAAAGCTCGTTATTCGCAAGGTTGAGAATCATGTTGTCTTTGACGGCCGTCACGTTCTCCCATCCGGAGCGGGAAGCGATCTCTTCCACAGGGGTCGGGCCTTCGCCGTAATACATGGAGATCGTCACGATGATATCGGGGTTGCGCTCGAGGACCTGTTCCTCGGAGATCTCGCCCCAGCCGGTGACGTCGTCGAAGCAGTTTTTAAGTCCCATCATCTCGGCGATCTCATTCATAAAGGTACCTTTGCCGGCAGTCCACAGGCCCCACTCCAGCGGGGAGACCTCAAAGTAGACGCTCTTACCGGAAAGGGCGGGGTTATCCGCTACTTCTTTGAAGGTAGCTTTCATGTTCTCGATAACTTTTTCCGCTTCCGCGGACTTGCCCATCAGCTGACCGATCATGGTGATCGACTGATAGACGCCTTCAATATCCTGTGCATCGGAGACGACGACCTTGATGCCCGCGTCCTCCAGCGCCTTGACCTGTTCTTCGGTCTGCGCCATCGTGCTCATCAGGAGCACCTGAGGCTTCAGTTCAATGATCTGCTCGATGTTGGTCTCGTAACCTGATTCTACAGAGGGAACATTCAGCACTTCGGCCGGATAGTCGCAGTATTCACCGCGGCCGACCAACGTATCGCCGGCTCCGACAGCGAACAGGACTTCACAGTCTGCCGCGGACAGCGCGACCACGCGGGTCGCCGGCTCTTCGAGCGTGATCTCACGGCCGGTCATGTCGGTGATGGTGACAGCTTTGCTCTCGGGCGCCTTCTGGCAGCCAGCGAGCATTCCCACTACAAAAACAAGTGCGAGAACCAGTGACAGGATCCTGAAGCGTTTGAGTTTACTTTTCATTGCAACACTTCCTTTCAAAAATGGATTCCGTTTGGTCCCGGATCCTTGATAGTATAGCTCAAGAAAAAAACCTTGACAATGCATTCGAAAGATGATATCCAAGTTTTACAGGGAAAAGAAAGGATCGAGGACATGGAAACCATTTCAAAAAGCGCGGCAAAGCAGTTCATCCTCACGAAACAGGGACTGCTCGGCAAATACCGGTTCAGGGGCAAGGAAGGCGCCTACCTCTATGTCCGCCAGGCCGGCTGCATCCAGTTCGATCCCGTCGATGCGTGCGGCAAAAACGCCGAACTCACCCTGCAGTCCCGCGTCAAAGGCTTTACCAAACAGATGCTCGCTGACCTTCTGTACAAGGATCGCGTGCTCGTCGATTACTCTGACAAGGAACTCGCCATCTGGCCCAGCGAGGACTGGCCGTACTTCGCCTCCTACCGTGAGCGAAGCCGCGCGCACGGCGCGTCTTTCCCCGGGATCCCCGAGCTGGAGGAGGAAGCGATCCGCTATATCCGTGAAAACGGCCCGGTCAGCAGCGATACTTTACCGATAGGCGGGACGATCTTCTGGCATTCTTCCATGCACTGGAGCGGAAACTGGTATAATGATTCCCAGGCAGCGCGTTCCGTACTGGAGCAGCTCTATACCGACGGCGTCCTGTTGATCCATCATAAGAACGGCTCGCGCAAATACTATGATCTGGCGGAGAATTATTTCGATCAGGCGCTGCTCGAGGCGCCGGACCCGTGGACCGACGAGATGGCGTTTCTAAAGTGGCGTGTCCTTCGCCGGATCGGCGCGGTGGGCCTTTTGTGGAACCGGCGGTCGGACGCGTGGCTGGGGATCAATATGACGGCCGAACAAAGAGAGCAGGTGTTCGAGGAGTTGGAAGAGGCAGGCGAGATCGTATCGGTACAGGTCGAGGGGATCCGGTTCCCGCTGTATTTTCTGTGCGAGGATCTGCCGCTGATGCAGGCTGTGCTGGCCGGTGAGACCGACACGAAGGCAAGGCTGGAGTTTCTGGCACCGCTGGACCCGATGCTCTGGGACCGCAAACTGATCGAAGCACTCTGGGATTACCACTATTCCTGGGAGATCTACACGCCGGCAAATAAGCGCAAGTACGGATATTACGTGCTTCCCATGCTCTACGGAGAGGATCTGATCGGACGGATCGAGGCGGCGGCAGACCGGCGGACGGGTACGCTGATCGTCCGGGGATTATGGTTTGAGGACGGTGTGAAGGCAGGGAAGAAAGTGATGAAGGCCATAGAGAAAGCAGTGGAGCGCCTGGCCATATTCAACGCGTGCGAGACGATTCTCTGGGAAACAGCAAAAAGAACTTGACAACGTTCTTCCGAGGTGGTAATATAACTGTTGCTTCTATGCGGATGTGGCGGAATTGGCAGACGCGCTAGACTAAGGATCTAGTGGTTAATATACGACCTTGCGGGTTCAAGTCCCGCCGTCCGCATTTTTTTATTGCAATTCTCCGAATCTCCGATTTTATCGAAAAACCTCGCAAACCAGCATAAATACTGGGCTCGCGAGGTTTTCTTAGTGTTTGCGAGATGAGCAAATACTATAACAATCCTAACAGCTGTAACACAGTTTGAGCAAAAAGATGACCAAAAAGATGACCAAGAAGATGACTCAGGAGCCCACATTTCATTTGCATTTTTGTGGCAAAAGCGGTAAATAAAAACCGCAAAAGATGACCAGAAACATGAGAAATATGGGTTTCCAATACAGATAGGCAAAGAGACAGGGATCATCTTTCCCTGTCTCCGCTTCTGTTTCTGGGTCTTTTGATTTCAGCCTGCTTCTGCATGAACGATTCCTGGGGTTTGCGTTCGGCTTTGATCAGGTCTATATCCCGGTCGTAGTCTGCGACGAGGCTTTTCGCAATTTTGATCTCTTTCCTGAGTTTGACGATGCTCTGTGTTCGGGCTTTTCTGGCTGCCTTCAGTTCGATCATCTTCTGCGGATCCTTGCATCTTCTCATCCTATTAATGACACCTTTCCGAAAATCGAGAAAACGCTCTAACTGCTTTTCCAGTGTTTCAATCAGATGCATGAGAGCATCCATGGACGTGACATGATAACCGGATGCCAGCCGATGTTGATCCAGAATCCTGTCTAAATACCGGGAAGCTTCCTTCATTGCAGCTGAGAGTGGCTGATAATGGTTCCGATGCGGTTCATCCGGAAACAGATCAACACCCATCAGATACAGGACGGTCGTCAGGACAGCTACTACCGGAGTTTCATCTGTACCAAGCCTGTGATGAGGGATGTTCCGGATCTCGCTTTCCTGATGATTCCTCCAAACGACATACTGATCATTCGTTTTCTGGATATGCTGAAATGGCTGTGAGAGGATCCGGTTATAAATACTGTCCGGCATATAACTTTCTCCCAGTCTTTCCATCCGGGTGTTTCGTTTGTCTCCGATCGCCCGGATAACAGGATGTTTCCTGCCCGGATCCAGATCCAGTTCATAACCCATAACCAGCAGGTTCTCCTGGAAATCCCGGGGATGTGGGCTGAGACTGATGGCGAGATTGATCGCTTCACGCATGTTGTTATACTTTGTCGGTTCACCTTGCTTCTCCGCCAGATAGAGTTGCCTGGGGGTACGCTTATGAGGATGTTCAATTACCGATAGTCCGTGTTCTTTGCAGATACTGTCTGACATATCCCGGAACTGATAATAGGCTTTCTTGTTGCAGTCATATTTCCTTCCATCCCGGAAAGAGACTGCATTGATGACAAAGTGATTGTGGTACGTTCCGGTATTCAGATGAGTGGCGACCAACACCTGATATTTGTCTCCCCACATCTTTTCGGCCAGTTCTACACCGAGCTGGTGGCATTCTTCCGGTGTGACTTCATTCGGCTTGAAACTCTGGTAGGCGTGATAGGCCACATTGCCGGCCGTCTTTCCGTAGTACTGCTGGACAGACATCATATCTTCAAAGGCGTGCTGACTGCTGCAGCCTATCCCAGTGGAAATAAAGACTTTTTCGTTTTCCAACTTTGTCTTTTCTCCGTTGTCGGCATAATGCAGAACCTCCCTCAGCGGCTCATACTCGGTCTTTTCCGGATTGTTCGCGTAATCAACGACGCTCGAGAGTGACGCTTTGATAGGCCAGATTTTGGTTGTTGCCATAATCAGATTCCTTTCTGTTTGTCATAGCCCGGAAGAGATGGGAAGACAGGTCTTCCAGCTTATGATCCATTGTTGTATCAGAAACATTCGGTATGATTTTTCGGATATCATTGATCTCACTGATCAGTGAAAAGAATTCTTTCGGGTCGACCGCCGGAAGATTCTGATCCAGGGCGATCTGCCGGATGAAGGAAGAGAGATCAAGACCTCTCTTTCTGGCATTACGTTCCATCTTTCTTTTTTCTGTTTCCGTCACCCGGATCGTGACGGTTTTTTCTCTTTTTCTCATCTTAGTGACGGTTCCTTTCTTTTTCGGGGTAACCGGTCGGAAGACCGGTGTAGGGGCTGCTGCCCCTGTCGGCTGTGCCGCTTCCGGATTTGTTAGTACAAATCCTATGCTCGCTATTCAAATACGATTGCGAAGATCGGCGGTTGGGAGGATATTTCGACACTGCAGAAGATCTATCAGCACTCCACCAAGACAGCAGAAGAAGCGGCCGCAGAAACGATTAGGGAACAATTTGAGAAGATAGCAGGATAAAATCTATTACTACCATTTTTTCTGAAGATATGATATATTGGTGAAAGAAACCCCTGGAGGTGCATTTCGTGAGCAAGAACATCATGCCATTTGGAGAATCCAAGAACATAGAATATAAAGTGACCATTCCGAAACAGTCAGAACGATATGTGAAAACGATCATCGCTTTTGCCAACACTCAGGGAGGACGACTGATCATTGGGATTGACGATCAAACACATGAAGTTGTAGGCGTAGATCAGGATACACTGTTCCGCGATATGGACAGAATTGCGACTGCAGTTTCAGATATGTGTGAGCCACAGATCGTCCCGGATATCGAACCTAAAACGATAGATGGCAAGACGGTAATCTGTGTTACTGTTCTTCCAGGTTCCGGCAGACCATACTATTTGCGTTCAAAAGGAAAAGAAGCCGGAACATTTATTCGGGTTGCAGGTACAACCAGGCCGGCTTCTGAAGAAAAGATCAAAGAACTTGAAATGGAAGGATCCCGAATATCCTGGGATGAACTGACTTGTGTAGGATACAAGGTTCAGGAAAAAGCCATCAGAAAGCTTTGCAAAGATATCAAAAGCTTCAGAGAGAAGGCTGGGCTTGAAGACAGAAAAATCACCAGGACGCAGCTGATCAATTGGAAACTGCTGAAAGAGGCAGAAGATACCCTTCTGGCATCCAATGCTTTTGTACTGCTGACGTCAGATTATTTTCAGTTTTCCAAAACCCAGTGTGCAGTATTTAAAGGGACGGAGAGGTCAGTTTTCCTTGATAAACGTGAGTATTCAGGTCCCATATATGAACAAATAGAAGATGCGGTGGCATTTGTCCTTCGTAATATTCGTCTGGGAGCACAGATAGATGGACTGGTAAGAAAAGAATCTTATGAACTTCCGGTCGCAGCGATCAGAGAAATGATTATCAATGCGCACTGCCATCGGAAACTGACAGAACCATCCTGTGTACAGGTTGCGCTCTATGATGATCGGCTGGAAGTTACATCTCCGGGAGGACTGTATAATGGTCTTACATTTGAAGCCATGATGGAAGGACGGTCGAGTATCCGAAACAGAGCAATTGCCAATGTTTTTAATCAGATGGGGCTGGTCGAATCCTGGGGAACCGGAATCCGACGAATAATGGATGCGGCAAAAGAATACGGATTACCTAAACCGCAATTTCTTGAATTCGATGATATGGTGCGAGTAAATCTTTTCCGACAAGAATTCAATGATACGACGGATAATACGCCTCAAAACGACGGTGAAACGACGGAGAAAACGCCTCAAAACGACGGTGAAACGACGGAGAAAAACTTAAGCAACGAGGATATCTTGTTTGCGAAACTTAATAAAACTCAAAAACAGATAATATCATTGATTAAGAATAATCCTTCGATCTCAATGGAAACAATGGCAGAACAGATACAGATTACGCAAAGAAACATTGAAAAGAATATTAAAGCATTGCGAGAAGCTCAAATTATTAAGCGTCACGGCTCACCTCGCGGCGGGTACTGGGAAGTAACCGAAAACAAATGAAACAGAGACCTGTTCCACTTGACGGAGCAGGTCCTTTTCATTCTATGCTTGAAAATCTACATATAAAGATTTACAATGGAATCATCTTATACGAAAGGTGATTTCGCATGGCGACAATAGATAAAGAAGATATCGGTGGTAGACAGCAGACGATCCTACAGATTATCTGGGATTTGGGCGGTGAAGCAACAATCGGTCAAATTATCGACAGACTGAATGAAGAATATGGCACCAAGCTGACTGGACAGGGCATTAACACGACGATGAACCAGTTGATGGACAAAGGTTTGATTAGACGTGAGAGAAAAATCCATCAATCTTTTATCTATGAGACGACGATCTCGCAGGAAGAATTCCGCGCACGGGAAATTCGTCGAATCCGTAATCGGTCATTTAAAGGATCTGCTTCTCAAATGGTGGCAGCACTCATCGAGGATGGAATCAGCCAGGAAGAGTATGAAGAAATCCTCAAACTGATCAAGTAAAATGAAGATCTGGGCAATATTTCTTTTGCTGATGACGGTCGGAAGCACGATCGTATACTTGAGTTGGCTTTTCATTTTCTGCATCCTGCGGAAAAACACAATTCAAATTCTCTATGACTCCCTGCATACAGCAGAGCGGATTGTCACTGAACTGGGGATAACAGGACTTGTGGCTGGAATCTATCTACGAGTTTTGCCCAATGCCTATACTTTCTACATACTTTCAGAGAAAAGTCACAAGGTTTTCTTTTATATGGGATTGATCTTTTGTCTGGGAAGCATAGTTCGAATCATTCGGTTTATTTGGATCAATAGGATGAATCGGCAGAGAGAAAGAGAAGATGCTTTGGTTAGTGCAGAAATACAAAGCAGATACATCGCCCTTTGTCGGCAAATGGAGATTTCAAATCCCCCTGAACTTAAGATGAGTTCTCTCGTAACAACACCTTATCTAAGCGGGATCATCCGTCCGAAGATATTTGTTTCTCCTGAGAACTTGATGCGAGATGACTGGAAGATGGTCTTAACCCATGAACTGTTTCATTTTCGAAATCATGACATTCTATATAGAGGGCTTTTGCAGATTTTGACGATTTTATTTTGGTTTAACCCCCTGTTCTATCTGTGGAAGAAACAAGCCGTTCAGGTCGAGGAGCAATATTGTGATTATTCTACGGTGGAACAATACTGGATCAACAAACAGGATTATCAGCTGATACTTCTCAGAACCGCGCGAGAGAATAGACGTCTGGCTGAACAAAGCGTCTATCTGTCGGATGCAGGCAAAAGACTTAAGAGCCGGATTCTACAGATGAGCCAGAATTATCGGATAGGAAAAGGCAGTCGATTATTACTTCGAACGGTGTTTCTCCTGATTACAGCAGGACTTGCCCTGGGAGGTACGGCATTCTCCGCAGCGCAGATTGATAAAATCAACCGGACGCAGCTTTTTATGGAAGAGAGTTCTAAAGATGATTCTATGTATTTACTGACGGATCGCCCGCTCAAAAAGGAGTCCGTGTGCGGAATGAATCAGATCTCCATCCGTTCCGGTAGTACCTGGACTTCTGGAATGTTTTATCTTCGCAAGAATGATGAGTATCTTTCTTTGACAGAATACATCAATCATCCTGATTCCATGGTTCGGATAGGAATCATATGTCCGAACGGAGATAAGCTTTATATGACACCAGAACGTTCCTGGGAAAGCGTCCATTTTTCGATCGAAGAGACTGGCTGGTATCAGATTCATATCGAAAATCGTTCATTGAATCAGATTTGTATCAATTGCCTGGCAGCGAAATAACATGAATAATTACTACCAGTAAAGAGGTGCTGAGAGCATCTCTTTTTTTGGTTCATAATATCTATATAAAAAGAATATCTATATATTGACATATTTTATAAGCTGAGATAAGATGAAAACAAATAATCTATATATAAAGAATTTCGAGAGGGAAGAACGTGATCTCCTATCTTTGTCACTCTATACTCTTCCAATTCCGGAAGGAACGATCAGTCATCGTATTGTTGATATCAGGTATATGTATTGCTGTTATTTGTATTCTTTCTACTTTAGGGAATTTTGGGTATTCTGCAGACGGTATATCGAAGCTAAAGGAATATTCGACTATTACATTTAATCCAGACATGAATACACAAAAGAATGCAGAACAGGTCATAGATTATGCCGGAAGCCTTTCTCGTAAAGGTTTATACAACGCAATACTGGTAACGCCTTTGGGAGAAGGGGAATATATACTTGGCTGGCTGGGCTATGGATATGATTTCTGGATGGCACCCACATCCGGAAGGTTTTTCACAGAAGAAGAACAGGAAAAAGGACTGAATGCAGCATACATTTCTGAGTGTATTCTTAATGCTCTGGAAGACCCTAACTATCTTCCGCTGGACGGAGAAACATATCAGATCGTAGGAAGTACTTTTATTTTGAATCATGATTTTTATTATGTTGTGCCGGAAGAATCAGAAGTACAGCTCTTTTTTGATGGCCCCACAGATCAGGACATTTTCAATCAATACAAATTCATTATTCTTCCTTACGAGACTTATATGAGAAAATACCAGCCAAAACAGATACTTATACAATACTATGATGGGAATTACAGGAACATGCAGCGATATGAAGAGAAACTTCGTGCTATGTTTCCTTCATCAACTGTTTATAAACCGGATCGGATCGCAGATGAAGAGATCGATATCTTCAGCCAGCGACATGAGATTCTTTCGTGTGTTTTTTGTTTTGCGATACTGTTGACATTGGTCCAACTAATAGGGGAGTGGATTAAGCTCTATAAAGATGACTTTATCATCATGAACCAGGTGGGGCTTTCAAAAAGCAGAATCATTTGTACCATTTGCTTTCAACTGTTCGTGTATTTGATAACAGGCACTATTCTTGCGATTATCCTGTATTCGTTACTGGCACCTCGCCTGGAGTCTTTACAAATTGGGAATATTTATTCTGTAGGGACGATCATAAAAGTAATCCTTGCTCTTTTCATCTGCATCTATCTATGTTTCAGCATTCAAGTCTTTTGTGAATACCGGTCAAGGAAGGAAAATCAGAGATGAAAAGACTTTCCATCATACGGTTTATTGTATCCAGAAGTCTGCTAAGTGAATTCATTCTCTTTCTGCAGCTAACCTGTCTGGCTGTTTTTGCTATAGGAACCATACAGCCGATAGAAAGATATATTCGCCAGTTATGGGCACTTAACAGAGCCTATACCTGTGATCAGTCGAAAGCTTTTTATATCAATACAGGGGAACTTGTAGCCAATGCACAGATGCTGCACCAGGATGTTGGTCAATCTGGCTGGAGGGAAGAATTATTGGCAGTAGAAAATGTCAAAGACGTTGGGGAAAGTTGTATCCCCTATGCAAGCTGTACACCTTCAAGCGGCTTGTTGAAGAATCCAGTAAATCTGAATGTCATCGTTAATTCAGAAAACCAGAAAAACTATATCCGGCTGGATCTTTCAGAAGGAAAGGCTGGTGTTGTAGTCAGTAGTCAAATGCAGGACCAATATCCAGTCGGATCGACGATAGAGATTGATTTTTGGGATTCTCAGATCTTTCAGTCGTTTATTGTTACCGGTGTACTAAAGAAAAATGCAGTTATTCCATTAATCTCTCCACACGGAACTGCGGCACAGATGGAAGCTTTTGCAGCATTTACTGAGGATTTTCCTGACAGCTGGTTTGTGGTCATCCATGATGATACGTTGATTGAGACGATGTCTGTGGAGAGGAATTACTGGGTAATTGGCTATGATGGGAATAAAACTACATCCGAAGCGATTTCAAGTGCAGTTTCAAATCTGGGCACGGTAAGGACTATGAAAGACGCTTTTTCAGAAGTTGTCCGGTCGATCATCAGAAGGAATTCAAGGTTTCTTTTTGCGTTCTTTCTGTTTGTTCTGGTGGCTGTTTTTGGATTCGGTGGATATGAACTGTTACTGCATAGAAGAAGACAAGGCACTTTTTCGATCCTCTATCTGAATGGGGCTTCAAAAAGAAGAATTGAATGGGGTCTGTTTACTGTCCATTTACTGATCGTTGTACTCAGCAGTATATCAGGCTGGCTGATCGAACCAGTCATCTTTCGAATCATACTTCTTCAGGAACAGATCCGCTCCGGATTGTTAGGTGTATGGATGACAGTTTTGCTGTTGGGTATCGTATTGGCCGTCAGTCAGATATATTCGTATATAAAAATACAAAAATTATCGGTTGCTGAGCTTTGCCACAGAGGAGAGAACTGAAAAAGGATGATTGGAGGGAGAAGATAAAGTATGCTTATTAATCTCAGTGGTGCGACGAAAGTGTTCTGCAGAGGGACCGATCACGAAGTTAGAGCATTGGATCAGGTAGATCTTGGAATTGAACCGGCTGAAATGATTGCGATCACCGGGCCATCCGGCTCTGGAAAATCGACACTTCTTCATGTCTTAAGCGGGCTCGAGGGGTTGACAGAAGGACAGTATTTCTTTGATGGGATCGATTTCTCCACGTTGAAAGATAAAGATATCTGTAAGATCCGCAGTGAAAGAATTGCGATGATCATGCAGGAGTTTGGCCTCTTAACTTATGAAGACATTCTGACCAATGTCTGTCTTCCACAAATCATTCAGGGCATTTATGGTAAAGAGATAAAAGAAAAAGCCAAAGAAGAATTGAAAAAAGTAGGCTTATCTGGAATTAAAAAGAAACCGATATTTCAGTTATCCGGCGGACAGAAGCAGCGTGTTGCGATCGCAAGAGCTTTGACCATGGATGCCGAAGTCATCCTGGCTGATGAACCTACCGGTGCTTTGGACAGTGAGAATACAAAAGAATTGATGAATCTCTTTCAGAAGATCAATGAACAGGGAGTCACGATTCTGATTGTCACCCATGATCCATTGGTCGCGGCGGCATGTCCTAAAGAGTATCATATTATCGATGGGAAGCTGAGTCTCGTCCGATCAAAATGAAACAGCGAGCTTTATATCCGATCCGGATCGAGAGTATAAAGGGTGTTTTACTCTTCGGACCTGTTCTATGGCTGGCAATGAGCATACTGCATTCAGAAGGATCAGGTAATTTGTGGTGGCAATTGTCTGGATTTGTACTGATACCGGTTTTCTCAACAATCATCCGGCGAAAGACAAATAATCTGCGTGGTTTTCTCCTTGGCAGTTTGCTTTTGTTTCCTTATGTATTCCTGTTGAGTATCGAAGGATTGGTCTTTGTTTATCTTACGGAAGCCATTCTGCTGATACTATATGGTTACTTTCGGATCAAACGAGCGGAAGAAAGACCGCTGGGATACTTGTATCTTGGTTTTTCACTGGGGATATCCGGTATCCTGTCCATGATTCAGCGGGATATGTCTACACTATATCTAATGGGATCGATGCTATATCTCACTTTATTTTTGTTCTATCAGCACAGGACATCGCTGTATGATGCACTTTTTGATCGTGACAGCAGTGAGATGATAGGTGGGAAAAGGAATGTCCGGATCAACCTTCGCATATTCATTCTATTTCTATTCGTATTTTTGCTTATATGCAGTCTGATCCTTCTGCTCGATATTCCGGATTTTCTGGAGGGATGGCTGCGAGTTATAGGTTTCGATCTGCTTCTCATCATCCGGACGTGGTTTCGAAAGCTGTTTAAGGTACGAGTCCACTTGAATATGATCGATGAAGATGAGGAGCTTCTGCAAAAGCAAAAAGCAAGTCATATGGCCATAGAAGAATTGTCTCAGACAAGGTTCGGCGGAATCGTACTTCGATTCGTCCTGCTGATAGGCATAGTGGTGATTCTGGGTGCAGTCGTCTATTTGATCATACAGATCATACAACGACTGAAGACGAAGAAAGTCCATACAGCACCGGAATATAAAGAAGAGAAAGTTTTTATACAGCCGACTATCTTCGCGAGAAGTATAAAACGTAGAAAAACCGAAAAAGAATCGATTAGTGAAATCAGAAAGAGATACCGGCGAATTGTAGAACCTCAGATAGGACTGTCGGTCGAAAAAAGCAATACAGTTGGAGAAGTAGCCACAAAAATGCCCCAAGTTGAAGCAATCAGAAAGAAATATGAGAAAGAAAGATATGGATAGGTAGATAAATCTGCGACAACGTCTAGACAAAACAATAAAACTCGAGGAGAACGATAATAGCAATGAGACCATGGGTATGTTGCAGGGGGATATCTGCTTTTGTCTGATTCTTTGTGTGAGATATGTATTATAGATTCAGCAGCATCTGACTTCATTGACACTATTATTATTGGCTCCGAGGATTCGAGTGGAGATATCGATATGCTTTTGGAGAGCATTCCTTGAGAAGTAGACAATGATGTGACGAAAGACACATCGAAACGGCAGTCTTCGTGGCTGCCTTTTTTTCTTTACGTATTACCATGAGAAATGGGTTGACAAACTGTAGACCTGAGGCTATACTATAATCAGTCTACAGGATGTAAACCTTAAGAAGGGAGCCATTTCCATGGAATATAGTCTTGGTGTGATAGAAAAGAAATTTGCGGAGCTGATCTGGCAAAATGAACCGGTCCGGTCGACACAATTGGTACAGATGGCATCAGAACAGCTCGGGTGGAAGAAATCGACCACCTTTACGGTTCTGAGACGGCTGACAGAAAAAGGGCTGTTTCAGAACCAAAACGGCGTCGTGACATCGATGATCTCCAAAGAAGCCTTTGAGGCCAAACAGAGTACCGGATTTGTGGAAGAAGTGTTTGAAGGATCCCTTCCGGCATTTCTGGCAGCTTTCTCGAGAGAGAAACCTCTCAGCAAGGAAGAGATCGAGGCGCTTCATCGTTGGATCGACGCCTTCGAGGAGAAGTGAGATGGAAGAATTCTTTCTAAAGCTCATCGATATGAGCCTGTCGGCTAGTGTCCTGGCGCTGGTCGTGATCGTGATCCGGACAGTGTTTCGCAAGATCCCAAAGACATGGGTCTGTCTTATGTGGGCACTGGTCGCGGTCCGTCTCTTGATCCCTGTAAGCATCCGAAGCCCATTTTCCCTGATGCCGTTTTCATCACCGTTCAGTAGTAGTTATGAGGAAATGGTGATCGGAGAGACCCAGGAGGAACGACAGGAAGAAACGACAGAAGCCACACAAACCACCAATCAAAGGCAAGAATCCACACAGTACACAGACAATACAGCTTCCAAAACGCAAACGGTGTCGGCAGAAGGGCAGGCCGAAGAAATATCGACAGGAAAGGCGGAGGCATTCCTGGCAATAAGTTCAGTCGACTTTTCCTCTCTGATTCCAGTGTTTTTCCTGATCTGGGCAGCCGGCGTGATCGGGATGGGGATTTACGCGCTGATCATTTGTTTATCATTGCGAAAGGTTTTGCAGGAAGCGATGCGCGTAGATAAAAAGGTCTGGATCGCGGATGGGATCCACACTTCCTTTATCTGGGGCATTTTCCGGCCAAAGATCGTCCTTCCGTCCAGCCTGCCGGAAGAAGACCTCGGGTATGTCAAACACCATGAACAGATGCATCTAAAACGCAAGGACCACCTGTGGAAACCTCTGAGCTATTTGCTCCTCAGCGTCTACTGGTTTTCACCCATCCTTTGGGTCGCGTTTGTCATTTTTGGCTGGGATCTGGAAAGTGCGTGTGATGAAATGTCGATCGGAAACCATAACCTTGCATACAAAAAAGGGTACACGCACGCACTGGCTCACTGTCAGGTGATCAAGCGCCGACAGGTTATCTATCCTCTGGCTTTCGGTGAATGTCATATCAAAAGGCGAATCAAAGCGATCCTTCGCTTCAGGAAACCAACCGTTCTCTGGACGGTTTTGACAGTGGCCATATGCCTGGTGATCACCGGGTGCTTCCTGACAGATCCCGTCCGGGAAGAAGGACTGGCAGCGGAAGTTCAGGATCAATCGGACGGGAATATTTCGGCAGCGGAGGAATCGTCGCAGGAAACAGTGATCACTGTGATAGAGGAAGAGACATCCACTGAGCTGTCTCAGGCGGAGGAAATGTCGGAAAGCGAAGAAGATTCAGAAACCATCAGCGATTCTGTGGAAGAATCCGTCACAGTTTCTTATGAAGAGTATTTTGACGAGATCGGGTTTGTTCAGAAAAATGTGGAGATACACCGGTTGTTCGCGACGCTGATCAGCGCGATCGGGAAATCCCGTATCGACACACTCAAAACTCTGGGCATTACCGCGGACGATCTCTATGAAGTCGGCGAACCCAACATGGAGTTTGCCATCTCCGGATATTACTGGGAAGTGGAAGGTACCGCGTTTACGATCGAGCTGATCTTCAGCCGGGAAAACAGTTCACTGGCCATGTTCAAGCTGGGAAGAAGCGGAGAAAGTCTGGAGGAAGGCTCAGAACTTGCCCTGAAGATTTATGACATTTTCTGTCAGGAATTCGGGGAACCGATGCCCGATCAAGGCGTGGAGAACATATTGAATCATTTTTCCGATCCCGCGGACTATTACCGTGAAGGCGGCAGCAGTGTACTGAGTCAGCAGTGGATCGTCCCGAAGGAGAATTATGTCCTGAATTTCGGCCTGTGGCCTGACGGATCGATCGGGATCGCTGTGAAGAAATACTGGTAAAGGAAGGAGCATACAATATGAAAAAAAGAGACCAGAAGTGGCTCGTCGGGTTGATATGTGTCTTTATTGTCGGTGTTGCGCTGGGGGCATTGGGGCATTTCGCGCTGACCAGACTGCAGCTGAAAACACCGGCAGGATCACAGGAGGAGACCGCTCAGGAAGAGAATGTGACAGATCAGGAAACAGCGGATGAAGAGATAAAAGATTCCAGAGACGAAGAATATCTCGAAGCTTATCAGCAGGCTCTGAAGCTATTGGAGCGCGGCGAAATCACGCTTGGCATCAGCCGGTTGAGGGGAATCCCAAAGGATTACCGGAATGTACAGAAGATCCTGGATACATATGATACGTTCTCACGATGGCAGAAGTTTTTCCATCTCAGTCTGAATCCACACGGTGAAGGGTATGAAGCAGGGCTCGATTTCCGTCTTGTGATGGATGGAGAAGAAATGAAACTCCAGATCAAACGCCGCGAGTACTCCATGGCGACCGGAATGCTTCATGAAGAAGAAACGTATGAAGCTACGATGGATGATCTGCAGGGAAATACGATTTCTCTGGGTGATTACCAGTGGAGATATGAACCGGGTAGCACCAACGTCCAGCTGATGCATGAAGACTACTGTGGTGCGGAGAAGATTTTCTATAAGTATTATATGACTTATTCTGAATGGATCAGCCAGATCGAAGAATATTATGAGCCTCGCCCGGTCATTCAGAGCGCCATGGACAAGTTCAGAAACAGTTATATCGAACTCTACAGTGTCGGAAAACCATGGACAGCGCCTGACGGGACACAGGTCGAAGAGTGGCTTTTGTGGAATGATCATTTCGTTCAGGGATTCAATTCCGCCAATGCGGCGCGCAGCAAGACATTCACCTGGCTGGACGAGGAAAGGACGGAAAACTATCTCTATACAAAGACCTGTGTCGGCGAGTCCTATGAGATCGATTACTACGGCGATGGGTTCATGGAAGAGTGGGGCCTTCGTAACGATACGGGGGAAGTGGTCGTTTATCATCGATTCGATCATGAACAGTCAGGAGAAGAGCTGACGATGGACGAACTGGCCGAAGTATGCAAAGACTATGCTTCATTCTTCATCGATACCGATTCTGAGAAATATAATAACGGTGAAGATTTCATGCATGAATTCACCGAGGGATATATGCGGTCCTGGCAAGTTCTTATGAACCTTCCTGACGGGCGTTTTGCCTACACGAACGAGTACGTTTTGGTGGAAGTTGGCATGGATGGAACGCTTTGGAATCTGGAAGCTCACATGCTCGGCGAGATCGAAAAAATGATAGAAGTCTATGGCGAAGATAAGCTTGAGGCGGATCTTTCCATGCTTTTTTCAGAGTCCACACATGAAGCTCTTCAGGAACTGATGTATGAAGCATATCCCGGCCATGAAGTGAACCTGTATTGCGTTGGGAGATGGTATATGTATCCCTGGGTCACCGAATATGTGACCAACCTTGGCAACAATAAGCCTGGAAGAGTGATCGGCGTCTATATCGATGGACCGGAAGATCAGTATGACAAGCCCGATCTGATCTTCCTTCTGACAAGACGCTGACAAGCAGGCTTGGTTTGCAGTCTGAGGGTAAAGATATGATAAACAATAGACATAATAAAACGAAAGTCTCGTGAATTAAGAGGGGTTTTATTCATTGTTTGTATACTATGATTTGATGAGAAGTGTATACTTTTATTAAAAAACTGTTGACAGACACATATCTGTGATGATTCGGAGTAATCCGATTTAGGATTGCTTTGCTCAAAAAAAGATGACCAAATAGATGACCAAGAATTCTAGAAATCCTTTATTTATGCAGGCTGAGGGGGATTTTTTGAATGGTTCAAGTCCCGCCGTCCGCATTTACTGTAAGCAAAGAAAAAATCTCCCACGGGTTGGGAGATTTTTTTTTGCAAACTGTTTAGTCCTGTTCGTAGAGGAGCCTCGTCGGCGCCGAAAGCGCCGGTCTGAGTGTCGCGATCGCGCATCCCACCAGATGGCAGGCAAAATACACCAGCGCCGCGGCCGGTCTGCCGAGCGCAAATCCTACAGCCATCACACCCAGGGCGGGCAGCAGGACCTGCTCGCCGAGCGCCATGGCCATCACCCCGGCTCCGTTGACCCCAAGAGTCCGCATGAGAGCATAGCTTCTTGTCTCTCCCCGCACCGCCAGAAAACCGATCAGAAAGCCCGCCGCGAGGCTCAGGATCGCGCAGATGGGCAGCAGCAGGTCCGTTCGGCGGATATTCTGCTCCAGCTCGCTGATGCTGGCCTTATACTGCCTGTCCTGTACCGTCAGGGCCGGCCGCGGGGAATAAGACGCGGGATCCACGGTCGTGAAGACTTCCATGGCCTTTTCCATCATTTCTTCCGCTTTCGTGTTGTCGGCCAGGATAAACGAGAGGGAATCCGTCCGGGCAGAGCCGCCCGAGCCTGACAGTCTGGCAGCCACCTGATACGGTACGTAAATGTCGCCGCCCTGTCCTCTGTACTGTCCGACGACCAGATAGGTTCTGTCTACAGTCTCTTCCTTGGGTCCCGTGGACGGGACCGTGACCTTGACTGTAAGCATCTGTCCGGAAAGGGCTTCGTAACTATCCTCAGCGACCAGACAGATGTTTTCATCACTGCCGAAAAAATCTTCCACAACATAGTCGCAGTTGCCGCCCATGGCCGGATCCAGTCTGCCCGCCGCTTTCTCATCGTTCACACCGATCAGTGTGCCGGTGCCTAACGATGAATTGATCTTAAGTTCCATAGCCAGATGGACGTCTTTCACATACTGCCCCAGGCCATTTTCCTTATCTTTGATAAAATCTGCGTAACTCTGGTTCAGACTCAGACCCTCCGAGCGAACTCCCCGGCTGTCTGTAACCACACACAGGATCTCATAGCTCTCGCGCACCTCATCAAGCTGTGTCTGCAGCCCTTCTCTGTAACGGACCAGGTAGCACAGGATAAAACAGAACGCTCCAGCCATGACCAGTCCGATAAGAGAAAGCCATGGCCTGCGGATAATCCTTTTGATCACAAATCGAATCATCGCTCATCCCTCCATAAGCCTGCGCGGATCCTGTTTGGCGAGCCTCCATGCCTGAAAAAGCAGCAGGATCGTGAAAAGAGCCAGTTCTCCCAGAGCCAGCAGCAGAAGTTTTTCCGGCCCCAGACTACTTTGCTGCACCATTTCTGTCAGCGAAACGGTTGTGATCGTATTGCTGAAGCCTCGTGCCTGTGTATTGATGCTTGCCATGGCATCGGCCAGCACACGATCCTGTACCAGTTTCATGACGATCCCTCCCGCAAACGTTCCGATACCTACGCCGAACAGCGAGATCAGAAAACCACCGGTGAAAAGATATCTTCCGGCCTGCCGCGGGGAGCACCCGAGCGAGCGCATGGTACCCAGGGTCTTCTTCTCATTGCCCTGGAACATCAGCAGGTACAGGACCAGGAAAATGATAAAGCCGCAGACGGATAAGAGCAGCAGACGACTCATGGAAACAGCCATGGAATTGATGCTCTTCTGTACGTCCTCATAGCCCTGGTCAAAGGGATAAAACTGGCCTGCGTAAGGGCTTTTGTCAAGGGCCAGCATGAAATCGTTCACACTCCCGTTCTTCAGTTCGATACTGAGCTGGAGACCATAAATATCATCTCCGCCTTCTTCCTCGGGGATGGTCCCCCCGCCGCCGGGGATCTGCGCTGCCCGGGGCATAAAGACGGTATTCGGCGTAAAGTCGTATGTCCCTCGGGACCATTCTCCGACCATCTTGTAGATCCCGACCAGTGTGAAGGTTTCTTCTTCGCCATATGTCTGATCCATGGAAAACAAATCCACCGTGGGGTTGTTTTTGGGACCGCCGGGCCGCTGGAGCACACTGCCGGAGCCCATGCCTCCGGGCTCTTCAAACGCGCCGAGATACTGACGCAGCGTAATCGTATCGCCGACTTTAAGATCATTCCGTGCCGCCATTTTCTCGGAGATGATCAGGACTTTGTCGCCGTTTTCATATTCTTCCTGCGTAAAGCTGCGGCCTTCCATAATATAGGCACGGTTGGTCAGAAAAGCGTACATGCTTTCGAGGTGATCTGTGCCCACGACGGGAAGGCTATGCTGCTGGAGATTCCACTGTTCCAGGTAGGAGGTCCAGATCTCGTCCTCCGGCTCAAAAGCCAGTACTTCTTCATAGGATTCGACTTCGATCGGCTGGGCCGCGGGGAAAGCATATCTTTCATTCATGATGGGATTGCCGTCTTCGTCGGTCCGGGTATCCGGGAGATAACCTATCAGGATATCGCCTTCCTGCCGGACAAAACCCAGATTCAGCAGTAGGATCCCCGAGGAACTGGCGTTGACCGGGAAGGCTCGGCTGTTGGAATACCTTGCACCGGGATCAAAATACCCGTTGATCAGATAGACGCCGTTCTTCTCAAAGAAATCCACGGCGTCGCTGCCGCCGGCCAGCTGCACCACGGCTGTCATCTCGCGGCGGTATTCTGCCAGGGCCTTCACTTCACCCTGTACATATTCGTCGCCGATCATCACGGTCTTACCCAGGATCAGATCCAGATACAATACATCGGAGCGTTCGTCTATTCTGTTTACCGCCACCAGAAAAGACGAGAGACAGTAAGGCAGCGGACTGCCGTTGCAGCGGAAGCTGCGCGCCCGGCTGATTTCGATCAGCGGAGTGAAGGATGGTGATGTCGCGGCGCTGATGGTATGGCTCCGCACCGCCTTGACGGAATCCATCGCTTCAAAGTATTCTTTATCACTCTGTGTGAAATACCGCGGTTCTCCCACGATGGACTGGTCTGTACGTACGGCGATGGCTGTGTGGCTCTCATCCAGTGTCCGGGCCAGTCTGGAGGTGGAGTACCACAGGGAGATGCCCGACAGCAGGAAGGCGCTGACTGCGCCGCAGAGCACGAGCCACAGCAGGGAAGTGACAGGCCGTCTGAGAAGACGGATCTTAGTGTTCATCTGTTTCTTCTTCCTCCAGTACTCCGTCCTGCATGGTATAGATCTTATCCATCCGGGCAGCGATCTCCCTGTCATGCGTAATAATAATGACGCAGCGGCCTTCTTCATGAGCCAGTTTCAACAGGATATTCACTACCTGCCCGGAATTGCCCTCGTCCAGGTTGCCGGTGGGCTCGTCGGCCAGGATCACTTCATTGCCGGCTGCCAGAGCCCTCGCGATCGCCACGCGCTGCTGCTCTCCGCCGGAAAGCTGAGGCGGGAAGCGTTTGAACTGATCGGCCGTGATCCCCACGGCCAGGAGCTCTTTTTCAGCTCTTTCGTGCGCTTCCTTGCCACGGATTTTCTTCAGGTTCATGGAATACAGTACGTTTTCCATGACGGTCAGCAGCGGGAACAGATTGTAATTCTGATAGATCACAGCCGCGTTGTCCCGCCGGTAGGCATCCCGGTTTATATCTTTGGTACTCTGTCCCTTATACAGGATCCGGCCGCCCCACGGCAGCTCCAGACCGGCCAGCAGGGACAGTAAAGTCGTCTTGCCGCTGCCGCTCTTCCCGACGATGGCATAGGCTTTGCCCTGTTCAAAACTGCAGTCGGCTTTTTTGACGGCGTGAACGGTCTGATATTTATTCTGATAGGAAAAACTGACATCCTCAACCTTTAAGATGCTGTCCATGACGGCTGCCACTCCTTTGCTCCTTTTTCCGGAGCGTCTGTTCGTTCGCCCGGAAAGAAATCGATATTGTATCCGATTATAGCACATATCACGGAAAATGGGAAAGACAAGACAGGGGAAATATGATACACTAATCCTGACCACTCAAATGATATATCAAAGGAGATATCATCATGCGTACCATTCAGGATCTTAACAATAACTTCTGGCTTTTCAGCGGGCCGGATCAGGAAAGAATAATAGATATAACTCAATATGAACGAAAAAACACCGGGACGCCAATAGTCCCGGTGTTTTCCTTTTTAGCAGCATCTTTAGAATGGCTTTTCCTGACCAATACTTATACGACACTTTTACTGCGCCAGCGGCCGGAGAAATAACGCAGCACGGAACACAGCGCGGCCAGCAGCCATCCGCAGGGGATCGCCCAGGCGATGCCCATGAATTCGAGTCCCACGCCCAGGGCAAAGACATAAGCCATCACCGTCCTGGTGATGAGATCGAAGAACATGGAGATCATGGAGAACAGCGAATCGCCGGCGCCTCTAAGGAACGAAACGAAGCATTCCTGGATGGCGTGGAGGACGATCAGCGGCGCCCAGATCTTCATGAAACGCGCGCCGACCTCGATCACCTGCGCGTCCTCCGCGTTGACGAAAAGCTGCATGAGGTACGGGCCGGCTACGAAGATCAACAAGGACATCAGGGCACTGATCAGCACGACGAAAGCCGATGACTGATACAGGCCCTTTTTTGCTCGTTTTTCCTGGCCGGCGCCGATGTTCTGGCCGATGAACAGCGCCAGCCCCTGGGCGACACCGGACATCGGAAGGTTCGTGATCTGTTCCATTTTGCTGGCGGCCGTATAGGCGGCGATGGAAACAGAACCGTAGCTGTTGATCAGGCTCTGGACCATCACAAAGCCGATCCCGGTGATGGAAGCCTGGATACCGGAGGGCAGACCCAGGCGAAGGATATCTTTAAAGAGCACCCGGTCGAAGACCATCTCGCCCTGATCAAACTGGAAGTACTCGTTCCTTCTCCGGGTATAAGCCACGCACAGGAAAACGGAGATCCCCTGCGCGATCACGGTCGCCCAGGCGACGCCCGATACGCCTTTATGCAGCACGAGGACGAAGAACAGATCGCCGAAGATGTTCAGTACACTGGAAATGATCAGGAAGAACAGCGGCGTCGTCGAGTCGCCCACGGACCGTAGGAAAGACGCGAAGAAATTGTACAGGGCCATGAACAGCAGGCCGAGAACATAGATCCTGAAGTAAGCGACCGTGTCCACGTAAATGTTGTCCGGGACATTGACCCAGTGCATGATATTCGAGGAGAGGATAAGTCCCAGAGCCATCAGGAATAAAGAGAAGAAGAGAAGGAACCAGAAGGTCGTGGAGATGGTCGGCTTGATCTTTTCCTTCTGCCCCGCGCCGAGGAACTGCGCCGCGACGACGGAAGCGCCCACGGAAAAGCCGGTCATCATCCCGACGAGCAGCATCGAAATGGGAGATGTGGTACCGACAGCCGCCAGCGCGTCCGCGGAAACGTATTTTCCGACGACGATGGAGTCGACCAGATTGTAGAAGGTCTGGAATACCAGTCCCAGAAAGATCGGAAAACTGAAGCCGAGGATCCTGGAAAGGATCGGGCCTTCGAGCATAGAGGCACTTCTCGCACGCATAACGGCAATCCCCCTTTGAGTAAAATGGTAAGAGGCTCTCGGCGACGCTGACTTAGAACCGGTGGCTTCCGCCGCCTCCGCTGTGACCGCCACCACTGTGGCTGCCACCACCGCCTCCGCCACCGCCGCCGCTGCCACCGCCGCCTTCCAGCAGAGCGTGGAAGCCGATCTTCAGGACAAACAGCACGATCTGGCCAAGCAGCAGGCCCAGAGAAAACTTCTCTACCGTCTGGAGGATCTGCTGGGACTCATTGGCATGGCTGAGCGAACCCAAAGGCGCACCGACCAGTTTTTCATTTTCGGCCTTCTTTTCTCTCATCAGCAGGCCCAGGAAGAGGTAGTTGAGCAGGATCGAGACCGTCAGCGCCATCAGAGCGTTCCCGATATATTTCATGGGCCGGGCGATCCGGCTGCCGCCAAGGAGCGACAGGACATCCTGGAAACCCTTGCTGCAGCAGGTGTACCAGTCGCCTGTCCTGGCGTAATAGTAGATATTATCCGCGATCGTCACCGCGTTCGTCTTGGTGATGAGATCGTAGTTTTTTCCGTCACTGTACAGACCGATCTCGCGGGATCCCATGTTGATCAGCAGCATGGTGCCGCTGTCTCTGCCCAGATACTGATGGTACAGGTCTTCGGCGATCTGGTCGAACTCCCGTTCATCGGTCACCGTGAGCAGCAGGCCGTGCCCGTAGGCGGTCATAGGTTTCATCTCTTCCAGGAGTTTCGACTCTTCTTCCTCTGTCAGAAGGTCTGCCTGGTCGATGACCTGAACCGTGTACCCGGTCTGCGGATCGGTATAGACTTTATCGGCTTCATCCGCCAGGACGCGCTGTCCGGAAAAGAGGAGGAGAGCCAGGGTCGTTCCCGCGGACAAAACGAGCAGCAGGGACTTCAGTCCCCGGCCCGCCTGCGTGTAGAAGGAAGCGCTTTTCTCCGTCGCCACATTCTTAAGCTGTGGTAAAGGCCGGGTGGACAGCATGTTGTACTGGTTCATCACATGGACGAGCGCGCCTACGACGGAGCCCAGGACGAAGATCGATCCGGCGTAGAAATAATAGTCGACGACCGGATCCCAGAGCCGGATCCCCCAGGCGACGAGTGCCGCAAGAAACAGTAAAAGCGCTGCCGGCCGGATGTGGCCTTTCAGTTTTCCCACGGACAGGACGCCGAAAACGATCACGATCACCAGCTCAAAGATCAAAAGGGAATAGTGACTGATGATCAGCGCCAGGATGATAAACGGAATATAGCCGGCTGTCCTGAGGACGTAGCCCAGGATGACCTGGGACCGGTTATCCTTGGCCATCTTTTTCACACGCTGTGTTTTCGCGCGCTGGTTTTCATACAGCTTTTTGAACGGCCCTTTCAGCAGGATCCCGTATTCTTCCTGCTTCCTTTCCCGCAGATGGATGGGATCTTTATAATAGCCCTTATCTTCGGTCCGAAGGTCTCTTTGGCGGATCGATTCATAATTGTGGGAGTAGATCAGCAGGGTGAGCAGTGCCAGGCATTCGGAGAAGAAGAGACCGGTAGACGGCAGCATGGTCACCGCCAGGTTGAGCAGTAGGAACAGGGGAACCGCCAGGATCAGGCTGAACAGGAAAAACCGCAGGAGGCTGATGGGAAAGTCACAGCTCATCTTCCCGCTCTGGCCGTTCATCGCGGCATAGGCGACCCGCTTGCCGCGGCGGAAGGAAAGGAACCAGACCGGCATCAGGGCATTCTCCGCCTGCTCATTCGTCACAGGAAGACCGGATCCGGGCCGGCTTCCTTCTTTCGGTCCGCCGATCAGGACATGGTTCTTCAGATAGCCTTCCTTGGTCATCGTGCGGATCACCCGCTCCGCCGCCTTATCTTTGGCGTCTTCCGCGTAGATCCCTGGCGCAACGTCAGAGATATTCGCGTAGGCGCCGGCCAGGTATTCCGGCGTGAAAGATCTTGCCTTGGTCAGATCGAAAGGAGCGATCTTCTCGGCGATCGTATCGTCAAACGAGGAAGAAGCGTCAAAGGGGATATTCGAATACTGTCCGCTGACTCTCGTGGTGACGACGTCCGTCTGGGTAACTACGGAAGCACCGTCATAGGTTTCCTGGACGCCCGAGAAAACGGCAGTGCCCTGTACATTCATCTTATAGAGCCAGTAAGGCACATACAGCGGTCGCATCCGGTCGATATAGGCTTCGTCCCGGAAGATCTTCGGGGAATAGACGGCCTTTTTTGCTTTTTTCAGATATCGTTGCTTGCAGTCTTCTTTCGAAATGTTGAAAGGCAGGATCTTGTCCGGACGTCTTACACCTTCGATCCGGGACGAAAGGATGTTGGCCGCGCCGCAGTAACTGCAGAAACCGGTAACGTCCAGTCCGGACGCGATCATCTCACCGCCGCACTGCGGACAGGTGAAGATCGTGACCTGCATTTCGTCCGGTTGATTTGGCTGAGGCTCCGGCTGGACCGGCGCCGCGGCTTCTCTGGAACTGGTCCATCTCAGCCGTTCATCCCCGGGGAAGAACCGGGAATCACAGTACTCGCAGATGAGCTTGCCCAGCTTGATATCATAGGTGAGGTTTGCACCGCAGTTCGGACATGCGTACATTCTCAGCCCTCCCTTTTACAGGATCTCCTGTACTTGCGGGCAAGGATGATCAGACCGGTGAGCGAGAATGCGAACATCAGTGCGTAAAGCTGTGATGTGTTATCGCCTGTGGGGGGATTCCCGCTGGCTGGCGTCTGTTCGGAGGTCTGCTCGCTTGTCTGTTCAGACGTCTGCGATGTATTCGTTGCGTAGATCGCATATGGTGAGAAGTGTATCAGAGGCAGCCGTGCGACGGCATGTTTTCCAGATGGAACATCCGCATTCTCCATACGCGAGACAGGAAGTCCCTCGTCACTACCTTCGCTGATGAAAGTTGCGCCTATATCTGCATCATCCCAGTCATGGCCAAGCTGAACATAGAGATTTATTGCCGATGACAGATTCGTCACCTCGGTGCCATCGGGATTCGTCACGCCTGCGAGGAAGATCCATAAGCGGCCGTCTTCGATTTGCTTTTTTTGCTGGTCATCGAGCATATCATAATAATGGTTGAATTCTGCCTCGTCTTCTGTGTTGCTGAGCCACCGCACCCAAAAGCGAGAGCCTGCTTCAAGCACTCCGTTCGAGTTATCGAGTCCATACCAGGCGCTTGTTCCGCTCGACTCTTCTTTGAGCCAGGTGATGCCATCATCTTTCGCCAGGACTTCAGCACTCGTTGTGCCGGAAGTGTCGACATAGTTGATGATACCTTCGTTGAAGACTTCCTCGCCCCAATTAGTCTTTTCCGTCACGACCGAAATGTTAAGCTTCTTGACGAGCGCTTTTCCGTCCTTACCTTTGCCGACGGTAGTAATTGTAAGCTTCACTGTTCCGGTTTGATCGAATGCCATTATAGTGACGAGCCATAAACCACGCTTTTCATCCCACTTAAGATCTTTGACTTCGACTACTTCTATGTCGGAGGACACGCAGTAGATTTCTGTAGAAGATCTTCCCATGACCTTGACTTCTACCTCGAACGTGGCGGTTTCGCCCAGGAGAACTTCGATTTCCGTGGTTTCTTTATCATCTACAGTGACCTTGAGGCTATCTACATAGCCGCTTGCTTTTGCGTTTCCCTGTACCGTGACCTTGCAGGTCGCGGTTCTCACTTCCTCCCCGGGGCCGACGCCGACTGCTGTTACAGTGATCGTTGCTTCGCCCGCAGCACGACCTTTGACAAAGACGGTCATGCCGCTTTCGATCTTGTCCTGTGGACCGAGCTCTTCGGTACAGTTTTCATTTTTATAGAGCTTGATCTTATCGCTGCCTTCGGTGACGCTCCAGGTCACGTTCGTCTCGTATGCGTTGTCTGGAGTGACTACCGCGTTCAGCGGCAGAACTTGATCGACATAGATCCTTTCTTCTTTTGCCTCCGTCTCGTCCTTTCGGATCGTCACGCTCTCCACAAATGGTTTCACCGTCACGACACATACAGCGATTTTCGAATCTTCCTCGAGCGTCGTCACGACGATCTGCGCTTCGCCCTCGGCAAAGCCCCTAACGTAGACAGAGGCACCGATCTCCATCTCGTCATAAGAGCCGATACTCTCGCTACAGTCCGCATCTTTAAAGAGCATGATACTTTCGGAGCCACTGGCGATATACCAACTCAGTTTCGTATCGGGTGCGGTTTCCGAACCGACGATCGCGTTCAGTTCCAGAACTTCATCCACGCGGATCGTTTCCTCTTCCGTTATGGTCTCGCCCTTACGGATCGCCACACCTTTGATATCGATCGGTTCCGGTTCCGGTTCCGGTTCCGGTTCAGGCTCAGGCTCGGATACCGTGACCTTGCAGGCCGTGGTTTTACTCACTTCTTCCTCAGCATCCACGCCGACCGTCGTTACGGTAATCGTCGCTTCTCCCGCGGCAAGGCCCTTTGCGTAGACAGCTGTGCCGCTTTCGACCTTTTCTTCCGGGTTAAGCTCTTCCGTACAGCTTTCATTTTTATAGAGTTTGATTTTATCATCGCCCGAAGTGACTTTCCAGAACACGTTCGTATCGTAGGCGGTTTCGGGCTTGACGACCGCGTTCAGTGCCAGAATCTCATCAGTATAGATCGTTTCGCTTTCCGTATCGGTCTCGCCCTTACGGATCGCCACACCTTCGACAAGAATCACTTCCGGTTCAGGTTCCGGTTCAGGTTCAGGCTCGATTACCGTGATCGTGCAGGTCGCGGTTTTCACTTCCCCGTCAGCATCCACTCCGACCGTTGTTACAGTGATCGTCGCTTCTCCCACGGCAAGGCCCTTGACGTAGACAGTTACTTCGCTTTGGACCTCTTCTCCCAGGCTGAGCTCGTCGGTGCAGTCATTGGTTTCATAAAGCTTGATATAATCACTGTCCTGGGCAACGCTCCAGATCACGTTCGTATCGGAGGCGTTTTCGGGCTCGACCACCGCGCTCAGCGCCAGAGTTTCATTAATGTAGATTTTGGCCTCCGTCAGCGTTTCACTCGCGTCGTTTTGGATCGTGACGCCCTCGACAGGGACCAGCTCAATCTCGGGCATCTCTTCGGCGGCGCTGAATGTCGTCGTCAGCTTGATGCCGGAAAAGAGCAGTCCCAGGCAGAGCGTGACCGCAAGGATCCTCCTGAAGAAGATTGTCATATTCGGATGCTTCATGCTACCTACCTCCACCTCTTATATAGAGTTCAGTGTTTAGTATATTTGATTTTTCTGCTTCCGTCAATCATCAGTGAATCAGTTCGATCTCCGCCAGGGATTCGTTCCGTTCATGGCCTCTTGCGGCGACTGGCGCGTCGATCTTTTTCGCGGCCTGGATATCTTCTTCTTTCAGACCCTGGCGCATGGTGTACTTCTTCAGTTCGGGATCGCGGTCAAGCATGTTCAGCATACGGCTGGACATTTCCTGCATGCAGGCTTTCTCGGTGACGTTCTTGTTCTGGGCTTCCTGCGTCAGTTTCTGAATACCAAGCGTCAGAAGATTTGCCAGCGGGATCTTGTCTCCTTCGGAGTAGGCCTTGATGGCGATGTCCGTTGCTTTTTTGCCGTCTGCGGCGGCTGCGTCCTTTTGCATCAGGATATTGTCTTCCAGCAGGAAAAGGTCTCTGTTGGGAGAAGACAGCGCGCTGGAAAAAGCAAGCGCGGTGTAATCCCTGACGGAAAGATGATACCTTTCGGTGGGGATGCGGCTAACAGCGGGCAATGTGGTGATCCAGCGGTCTTCGGGATCTCTTTTCTCCGGAGCGTAGCGCTCATCCATGTCAAACAGATGGGCCTGTGCACGGTAGTCCAGATCGTCTTTTCTGTTTTCCCGCGATTTCTCCTGGTCGATCCGGTCGGATTTCTGGCTGTTTTTCAGATAGGTTGATTTTTTTCCTTTATAGTATGCGGCGGACACTTGCTCGTTATTGGAACGCTTCGCATTGATCTTGTTTATGAGCCGGTTGAAGGCCTCTTCCTTGAGCTCCTCCTGAAGCAGGGTCACGACTGTGTCAAAACGTCCCTGTCCGTTGGAATTGCTCCGTTTGGATTCCTTACCGTCGATATACTCAAGACCGTATTTGATCATCTTGTTTCTTTCATCGTGGATCTTGCCGCCATCATTCCGGGCCAGGGCTTCATGGTAGGCCTTGAGGGCAGTCACGAATTTCGTGTACTTGGCGGAATCGGTCTTGTGGAATTTCCAGACGGGATTGATCTTTTTCAGGTTTTCCAGCGCGCCGGCAGTAAGCTGAAGGCGTGAGCGGATCCTGGCGGTCGGGATATTGGCGCCGATCGCTTCTGCGATACCGGGCTGATGCCGCATATCCAGACGTTTGCCGCTGGTTACTTTTTCAGTAGCTGTCCGGAGAGTGGAAAGCGCGTTGTCGTGCAGCATCTGTTTTTCCAGTGCGTTATAGTCGACGCCCTTCTGGATAAGCGCTCTCTTCTGGTCGGGCAAGTTCTTGATGCGGTTGCCGTTTTCATATTCTTTCCGTTCGGTGTTCTGAAGTCCCTCGATATAAGTCTGTGAACCTTCATTGACCCAGGCCTTGGGCATTTTATGTGCGTAATCGGAGCAGATCGCAGTCACGATCTGATCATACCGGATACGAGCTTTTTCCTCGTCGGTTTTTGCTCTGTTTTGAAGCAGTTTGATTTCCGGATCGTTATCGAGCTTCTTTCCGAAGGTTTCATACAGGCTGTCTTCCGCACCGCAGTCGTTTGCCTGCAGGAAAGACGCACGGTCTTCCGGGGTAGCCTTTAAAAGGTCGAGATACTGGCTGACTGTCATGGCGGGAGGGATCCCGGGACCGAGCTTGGTTTTCATATCTTCGTTTAAAAGATGCATCATTATGGAGTCATACGTCTCCTGACGATCTACAGGCCCTGCCTGATCGGGGGCTTTCATTTCGCCCATCGTCTGAAGCATCAGGTTGGCGTAGTTTTCGACCAGATTTGCCATGCCTTCCCCGTTTTTCGCGAGCATGTCCGAAAGCAGCTGCTTCGTTTCTTCCGGATAGGTATCCGGCAGAGAAGCCTTGATCCGCTGCTGCTCCTTGGCCAGATCATGGGTCGATTTGGCTATTGTCATACCTACCAGGAAGTGGATGTCGCGGAGGTATTCCAGGGTCGCTTCCGGAACGATCGCGTGAATGACCTTGGTGTCAAGCTCGGCGGCCTTGTTATCTTCGGCGTCGGAGGATTGACGTCTGGAAGAAAGGCCGTTCTGGAATTTCTCTTCGTCTGAAACCACGGAGGTCGCCCGCCGCTGCGCATCTTTTTTGATCGAATAATAGATGCTCATCCAGAGCTTATCCATCTTTCCCTTCTGGGCGTCATAGGTCTTATCGATCTTTCCGTTTTCTTTCTGCACACGGGTCCCAGCCTGTTCATCCAGGATCTGTGCTTTTCTCTGTTCGTTGCTGCTTACAAAATCTTCAAGTGTATATCTGGGCATTTCTAAAAATCTCCTGTTGATCAATTGCTTTATTTTACGAGGATATTGTAAACGAACCGGTTTCAGTTTTCAATGCTATATGAGGCTTTGTCATACTTTTGGCATATCGACCGGACGACAGGATCTTCTTGACGGGAAGAGGGGAGTATGCTAGCATGAATTTGCACGAGTTTTTATCTTTGAAAAGGAGAAATGCCCCATGGATTTTACTGAACTTATCAGGATCCGCCGCAGCGTGCGCGCGTATCAGGAACATATCATCGACCGTGAAACTCTGGAAAAGATACTGAAAGAAGCGCAGATGGCGCCTTCCTGGAAGAACCAGCAGACCTCCCGCGTTTATGCACTGATCACCCCGGAAAGCCTGGAAGAACTGAGAGCGAAGATCCTGCCTTCCTTCAACGCAAAAAGCTCCGCCGGCGCCTGCCTGCTTGTCACGACTTTTGTGAAGGATGTGGTCGGTTTCGGCCCGGACGGCCCCGCGAACGAACTCGGCAATTACTGGGGCGCCTATGATCTTGGTCTGCACGACGCCTACATGATCCTCGCGGCCGCCAACGAAGGCTACGACACACTGATCATGGGCCTTCGCGACGAGGCTGCCATCCGCAGGGAGCTCGCGATCCCGGAGAATGAAGTGATCGTATCCGTCATCGCGCTGGGCAAACGCGCGCAGGAGCCGTCGCTCCGTCCCAGACTGGCACTTTCAGACACCATCCGGCTGATCTGATCTCAAACACAGCTGGATTTGTATAAATAAAGGGCCTTTTTTGCAAGCATTTATACACACCTGAGAGCATGTGTATAAAAAACTCATAAATCGTAGAAAGATTTATACAATCAACCAGACGAGATAAAGAGAATTGTATAATAATAGTGGTTTTCATAAGCTCTTTTATACAATTGATGAAGTGCAGGAAAAGCAGTGTATAAAAAAGTTAACGAAATCGCGTGTTTTTATACAACTATCCATTTGACTCCTGTGAGGAAAGGAAAAAGAGCTGCAGCAATGTGATTTTTGCTGCAGCTCTTGCGTAAAGCGATAGAACTGTGTTTAGTGCTCCAGGACGCGGTCCTGCTGTGGAGCATTCTGCTGCAGGTTCGGCTGCTCGGGCGCGGGATGGGCCGGTGCATAGATCCTCTGCTGCAGTTTCTGAAGGATCTTCTGCGCGGCGTCGGGCTGATCCAGACTCTGGATCAGTTTTTTCATTTCCTGCTTGTTTTTGCCGGCGGTCTCTTCCTGGATCAGAGCAGTATAGTTTTCATCTTTCCGGATATGGTTCATCTGCTCTTCCATCTTGTCCGGTCCGACCCCACCGGCAGAGGCGATCTTTTCCGCGTACTTCCTCTCAAACTGTACCTTCAGGAGTTCCTCTTCGTAATTCGGATGACGTTTGATCGGATCGCGTTCCGGCGCGTCCAGCGGATGAATATTCCCAAGATTGTTTCCATTCGCATTCCTGATCAGACGATCCATGGTCTCCTGGAAGGCGGGATCCTTCTTTATTTCCTCGGCGAGGGCTTTGACCTGGGGATTGCCTGCGGCGATCGCGGGATCGTCCTTTCGTTTCAGTCCAAGACGATCGCAGGCGATATCCATCGCGTAGACGTTTTTGAATTTCTCTTTATTGGTCTTGGCCTGTTCGGTCGCCTTGACTTCCCTGTACTGGGCTTTCAGCTTTTCGGTATAGGTCTGGGAGATCTCAGCGAACTTGCCGTTTTCTTCCAGCGCATGCTGAGCGAGCTTACTCTCATCTGTCAGATAAACATACGCGCGGATGGGCTGACGGGACATCATTCTCTGAACTTTCTCGTTGATCTTCTCTTCCGTGAAGTTGACCGTCTGTTTGTCGGCCGGGATCTTGGCGTCGATAAACTGTTTGGCGTAGATCATCTTCGTAACGGTCTTCATGGCGTTCTGCTGCATCCAGGTCTTGTTCTTGCGGTTCTGCAGCAGCGCCAGACGGCAGTCGTCATAGAGCTTCTGCGCGGGCGTACGAAGTCCCAGCTGATCCTGCAGTTCATGAAGCTTGGTCAGCGTGGTCAGCGCCTCGTCGCGGCGGAGGCGTCCGCTGGTATTGCCGAAGGAAGTCTTGGTGCCGTTTTTCATCTTGAGGCGGATGTACTGGAACGTGTCTTCCTGGGCTTTGTCCAGCTGCGCTGCCAGACCGGGTGTCTTGAGCGCTGCCAGATCCACCTTGGGATCCTGGCCGAGCGTGCGCATTTGCTGTACGGTATTGCGGACAGCCGCCACACTCTCTTTCATGGTCGTATATTCGTTCGTGTCCTGGGAAGAGGCGAAAAGCTCGGTCTTCGCTGTCTGAAGATCGTTGAACGGGGTCTCGATCCCGGAAAGACGCACACAGGTTTCAGCCAGTGCTTTGGATGCCGGCTGGGTCATCAAATTGGGGAGGTTGTTCACGGTCTGCTGCAGGGCCTGATAGCCGGGCGTACCGCGCATGTTTTCCGGCGCGTTCTGAAGGATCCGGGAGTAAAGACCATAGGTGTTGAGCAGAAAATCATTTTTGGAGAAATCCTGCTCGTAGGCGTGAAACCGGATCTTGGCTTCATCAAATTGATGGAGGATCCTCTCGGGACGGGAAGCCAGCTCGGCAAGATCCATCTGCGCGATCTTCTCAGGCGTCAGTTCGCTGTCTAAGGAGAGAGAAGTCTGCCAATTGGGATCGTCGACCGTCTTTTCCACGAATTTTTTGAGATTGAAACGGTTTTCCCCGGTGTCCGGGAGGAGAGCGGCGTGCTGATACAGAAGATTTCTCTTTTCCTTGTCTTCCGGTGTCGCTGCCAGCTGGATCTTCTCGAGGGCAGTGTTAAGCTTGAATTCCCGTTCCTGCCGGTACCGGGCATTCAGCTGAGCCAATTTGATTTTGGCCATAAACTGATTTCTCTTGACGGGATCCGGTTCCATACCGGCAAGACCCATCACGCCGCGATCAAACTGCAGCAGATAGACATCAAAGACACGAGCATAATCAGACTGATAATTCTTTTTGGCCCAGGCAAAGGCCGAACCGGTGTCCTCCGCGTGGGAATCCAGATTATTGGCGGCAGAGTAGCGCTCGCTCATCTTCTCAAAAGTACTGACAGGATCCTGGGAAAACTCCTGGAAGGAGAGGCCGAAGGTCTTCAGCGGCGCGTAAATGTTGTAAAGAGAATTGATCTTATTATGACCGGCATAGTCGGTCATATATTTGGCGGGAAGCCAGGCGCAGTCAGTTCTTGTGGCATTGACGTTTGCGGAGAAGACAGGATCTTTCGAAAGGCCATCTTTGTGTACCAGAGCGATGATCTGATCAGCCTTGATCTCTTCCGCCCTGTATTTTTCTACGGCCGCTTTCAGCTGCTCTTTGTCTCCCGCCTCGAGAGCTTCGGAGACCTCCTGCTTTGCCTGCATCAATGGCCAGAAGCCGTACATCTTGGCGCCTTCTTCGGAATCGTGCGTGATATAAGGGCCGTTTTCTTCGGGCCGAGGTTTGTAGGCGAGGGTAGAAGAGCTGGTGGTATAGGGCGTTCCCTCAAAAGTCATGCTGTCGAAGAGCTGCATGGCTTCTTCAGCGGTCTGAAGGGTGATATCAGACAGAAGAGCCGGTGTGTTCTTCAGCGTTTCCACGTCTTCGGGCGACATCGTCCGGGGTCTGATCTCGGGGCGGTAATCATTGAGGACATACGCAATTTCATTTCTTTCCTGACTATAGACGACCGGTTTCAGGAAGTTCTGATACGTTCCGCCGTTAAGTGATTTCATGCCCTGATCGTTGAATTTTTCACCCAGTTTGTCCAGAAACTTATCCATCGCAGAGTCGGGACCCGAACCTTTGTTCTGCGCGAAAGAATCCATATACTGACGAACCGGATCCGTGACACGGATCATGATGGACTGGGCTTCATCCAGAAGCTGCTGATCCTCCTGACTGGTCCATTCAGTCCGTAAAGACTGGATCTTCTGTGCCGCCGCCTGGTCCGGCTCTTCTTTGGACAGAGGGTAAGACGGATCGGTGGGGAGCTTGATCTGACCGATCGAGGAGATAACGCGCTCCAGAAGTTCCGGCTTTTTGGAAATAGCGTCGACCGTGACAGACAGAGCTTTCTCTCTGGAGCAGCCCCAGTTGGTGGGCATGATGACAGTGTCAAGCGTACGGCTGTGGACCTTGTCAAGGAAATACTGAGGGGTCACGAATCTTTTGCCGGCATCGGTCTTGAGCTGACTGAAGACAGAATTCAGTTCCTGATCGGACAGTTCGCTCAGCGCGTTTGTCAGAATGGATTCCACAGCGGACCGGTAGAAACTCGCGCCGATCTTCTCAATGGTATTATTGGTGATCTCCGCGTTGGAGAGATTCGGATCCATAAAGTCGGGCGCCGGTCTATTAAGACGCTCGGTGACTTTCTGGTCCATCGTCTGACACCAGGCGGAAAAGTTCTCGGCATTCGGAGCGGGAATGTTCAGATAGCCCAGATCCATGTTGCCCATATCGATGGGTTCCACCGGCGGGACATACTTTTTGTCGGACATGTCCAGGGTATCGAGCATATTACCGCCTTCGCTGAAGGTGGCGCCGCCGAAGTCCTGATCGAACGAGCGGAAGCCTTCGTTCTGCGCGGTCTGGGGATACTGCTCGATAAAGTTCTGGTACAGGTTTTCAAACTGTCCGAAGCGCGTAAGGGTACGGCCCATCACCT
>JAFZQZ010000070.1 GCA_017620135.1 Bacillota bacterium | reverse complement strand
TTGCCGATCTTCTCTTTGTACTCAGCCTTGAACTGTCCGGCCAGAGTCTTGAGATCGTCAGCGGTCAGCTCGACATCGAGCTTGACGCCTTTTTCTTCTTTCATCTTGTCGATGAGCGCTTCGAAGTATTTCTTGCCGACTTCCATAACGACGTCGGAATACATCTGGATGAAGCGGCGATAGCAGTCCCACGCCCAGCGGGGATTGCCGGATTTCTCGGCGATAACGTCGACAACATCTTCATTCAGACCCAGGTTCAGGATCGTGTCCATCATACCGGGCATGGATGCGCGTGCGCCGGAACGAACGGATACCAGCAGCGGGTTCTCTTTGTCACCGAACTTTTTGCCGGTGATCTCTTCCATTTTAACGATATACTCTTCGATCTGTCCAAAGATCTCATCGTTGATCTCACGACCATCTTCATAATACTGTGTGCAGGCTTCTGTCGTGATAGTGAAGCCCTGAGGAACGGGAAGACCGATATTGGTCATTTCGGCAAGGTTCGCACCTTTACCGCCAAGCAGTTCACGCATATTGGCGTTGCCCTCGGTGAACAGATAGACCCATTTTCTGCCCATGTTGAAAGAACCTCCTAAGATTGTTTCTATTTGAAATCCTGGTTTTCAGGAATCAAAAGCTGAATTTGTCACTGAAGTAAGCATCCAGATCGGCTATCGCGACCCGTTCCTGCTCCATGGAATCTCTGTGACGGATCGTGACACATCCGTCTTCCAGCGTATCAAAGTCGACGGTCAGGCAGAACGGCGTACCGATCTCATCCTGACGGCGGTAGCGTTTTCCGATGCTTCCGGTCTCATCGTACTCGACATCGTATTTCTTCAGCAGATCCTGATAGACCTCGCCGGCCTTCTCGCCCAGCTTCTTAGAAAGCGGCAGGACCGCGATCTTTACCGGTGCCAGAGCCGGATGGAAATGAAGTACGACACGGGTATCGTTCTCCCCTACCTGCTCTTCGTCATAGGCGTCGCAGAGGAAAGCCAGCGCGACACGATCCGCGCCTAGCGACGGCTCCACGACATAGGGGATGTACTTCTTATTGGCTGTCTGATCGAAATAACTCATATCCTCACCGGAATGTCCCTGGTGACGGGTAAGGTCATAGTCAGTACGGTCCGCGATACCCCAGAGCTCACCCCAGCCGAAGGGGAATGTATACTCGATATCGCTGGTGCCTTTGCTGTAGAAAGCCCTTTCCTGCTCGGAATGCTCTCTCATCCGGAGATGATCTTCTTTCATCCCCAGACGAAGCAGGAAATTCCAGCAGAATTTCTGCCAGTAATCATACCATTCAAGGTCACTTCCGGGCTCGCAGAAAAACTCGAGTTCCATCTGCTCGAACTCACGGGTACGGAAAGTGAAGTTTCCGGGTGTGATCTCATTACGGAACGCCTTGCCGATCTGACCGATCCCGAAAGGAACCTTACGTCTGGTCGTGCGCTGTACGTTCTTGAAGTTGACGAAAATACCCTGAGCGGTCTCCGGCCGCAAATAAACCGTATTCTTCGCGTCTTCGGTAACACCCATGAACGTCTTGAACATCAGGTTGAACTGACGGATCCCCGTAAAGTCGGTCTTACCGCAGGTCGGGCAGGCAATGCCGTTCTCTGCGATAAAGGATTCCATCTGCTCATTCGTCCATCCGTCGACGGGAGATTCGGGCGTTTCACCTTTCTCGAAGAAATAATCTTCGATCAGTTTATCGGCGCGGAAACGGGACTTGCAGGCCTTGCAGTCCATCAGAGGATCATCGAAATTGGCGACATGACCGGTAGCTACCCATGTCTCCGGGTTCATGATAATCGCACTGTCCATGCCCACATTCAGTGAATTCTTGGCGATGAACGCATCCCACCAGGCTTTTTTCACATTATTTTTCAGGGCAACGCCTAAAGGACCATAGTCCCAGGAATTCGCCAGTCCGCCGTAGATCTCGGAGCCCGCGTACACGAATCCCCTGGTTTTGGCCAGCGCGACGATCTTATCAAGTGATTCTAACATATTTCTTACCTTTCCTGATAACATACGTTATCTGAATAAGTATAACAAAAGCGCCGCATGCTGTCAAGGAGAACCGGTAATTTTACCGAGGAACCCCAAAGACGTATATCCATGCTCTGTCTGCTCCGCCAGATAATCCGTAACGGCTTCATGTATCTGTTTTCCGACTTCTTCACTTACCTTAAAGCTGTACGCCTTTCCGGGGGACTGTTCGATCATATATCTCAGCGCCTGCAACGCGCCGGTACTCAGCCGGATACCGGCTCCGGTCTTTAGCCGTTTCTGGCATTCACTGCAATATATACCACCGACCGAAGGCTGAAACAGGATCGGATCCACCGACAGATCATGATTCATCTCTTCTGAAGACAATTCTCCGCGGCACCGGGCAAGTTCCGGATAATATCCGTTTTCAGCCAGGATCCGGAAAACCGTCACATCAGCCGGAAGAGACTCCATGCCTTCTTCTGCCTTCGACTCCATGTAAAGACCGCGAAGAAGGATGGCCAGCAGTTCTTCGTTTTCCTGTCCTTCCAGGCAGAATACTTCTCCGACCTCCAGGATCCAGCTGGCATAGGAAAGCTTAAAAAGGTCGCCGCGAAGGGAATAAAAGCTCTCGATCAGGGTTCCCTCTTTAATGTAATAAAACGTCGCTCCGTGAGTCAGGACCAGTTCCACATAGGAGAAAACACCGCAAAGAGCCCGGAACTTACTCTTCGCTCCCATCGCTCCTTTGGCCAGAACCGTGATCTTTCCCTGTTCCCGTGTCAGAAGAACGAGCCGCTTATCCTTATCTCCCATGGGATCTTCCCGAAGAACGATCCCATGGACTTTGATTTCTTTCATTCGAGTTCCTTTTTGTCAAATCCGAAGTTTTTGATCAGATAATCGCTGTCTCTCCAGCGCTCTTTGATTTTCACGAACAGCTGCAGATTGACCTTGGTTTCCAGCATCTTCTCCATATCTTCCCTGGCATAACTGCCGATCTTTTTGATCATAGCGCCGCCTTTGCCGATAATGATCGGTTTGTGGCTTGCCTTCTCGCAGATGATCGTGGCGTCGATATCGATCAGATCCTTGTCTTCTCTCTCCTTGAAGGAGTCGATCACGACCGCCAGCCCATGCGGGATCTCCTTTTCCAGGAGTTTTAATGCTTTTTCACGGATCAGTTCCGCGGCGATCTGCTTCTCCGGCTGATCGGTCAGCGTATCTTCCGGGAAGAAGAACGGTCCTTCCGGCAATCTCTCGCGAATGACCCGAAGCAGTTCATCCACATTCTTTCCGGTCTTGGCGCTGACAGGTACGATCTCTTCGAAATCGTACAGTTTTCCGAACTCCTCTGCCGAAAGGATCAGCTCGCTTTGACTAACCGTATCGATCTTGTTGATGACCAGGATCGTTTCGATGCCGGCCTTCTCGATCTGCCCGATAATGTCGATATCTCCCTGTCTCGGGCGTCCGGCTTCTACGATCAGCAGGACGAAATCCACATCCGAGATCGTGCGGCTGGCGGCTTCCACCATATACTCTCCCAGCTTATGTGTCGGCTTATGAATACCCGGCGTATCAATGAAAACGATCTGCGTATCCTCATCCGTCAATACACCCTGGATCCTCGAACGGGTCGTCTGCGGCTTGCTCGACGTAATCGCGACTTTCTCACCCAGCACATAGTTCATGAGGGTCGACTTGCCCACATTGGGTCTTCCGGTGAGTGAAACAAAACCTGATCTGGTCATAAAGAACTCCTTTTTCAGTAAAAAACCGAGGCCGAAAAAAATCCAGCCCCGGTCGGGATGGCCGCCTCTTCCGATCCATGAAAAGTTGATGATTACTGTGATGAAAGTTTGTTGTTTCCTGTAAGGGTCGATCGGTAAAGCGGAATGAATTTATAACGTTCCCCAGGTCATGGGGCCGACGATCCCGTCGACTTCCAGACCATGTGTGCTTTGAAAACTACGAACTGCCTGTTCGGTCGCCGCTCCGAAGATGCCGTCCGTCTCGAGCCCGGCACCGTAGGTATTCAGAAGTTCCTGCAGTTCGGTAATATATGTGCCTTCATCTCCGTAAGATACAGTCGGATAGTCCTCTCTTCCTTTCGAAGATGTATTTGTCTTTTGCGTTGTTGTCTGTGTGCTCTGCGAGACCTGCCTGTCACCGGAGGATGCGGCATAGAGTGCCTGCCATGTCATCTCTCCGACGATCCCGTCGGCTTCAAGCGCGTGATCCTCCTGGAAACTGATGACCGCTTCGAATGTGTCGTATCCGAAGTCTCCGTCTTCTGCCAGATCATATCCCAGCTGGTTCAGCAATTGCTGCAGGGCCAGCACATCGTCTCCTTCCGAGCCGAAATCCACTGTTTCCCTGTCCTCTAGCTTGAAGCTGAAAGTTTGGGCGGATGCTGTTTGTACAGGCGGCGTCCATGTATCATTGCCGAGCATCGTGTCCACATACGTGTTGATGATGTAGCCCCATGTATCTTCCCCTACGATCCCATCGGCATGAAGTCCTGCTTTTTTCTGGACGGAGGTAACGATCTCTTCTGTGATCGATCCAAAGTACCCGCTGCTTGGAACGTCGTATCCGATCGCGCGCAGATAATCCTGCAGTTCGGAGACATCCTCACCGGTCATACCCGTCTGAAGCATTTTTCTGGTGCCTGCTGCCGATCCCTGATAGATCGGGTGGTCCCAGTAGTTCGAAGAATCATAAGAACCCGGCTGGACACTGGTACGAACGTCCAGACCGCCGGCCGAAGCGTAAACGCCAATGATGATATCACCGTAGGAACGATGCATCGACCGCGCCTCTTCCAGTGAATCATACACATCCGGATCATATCCGGGCACAGCCCACCTTCCGCCCAGGCCTTCCCAGCTGGTCCGGCAGCCTCTTTGGATCAGGCCGAATCTCGGATCCAGCAACTCTCTTCCCTCCGGAAGAAAATCGGTACTGGCATAGGCGTACAAGTGCTGGATATGAGCCTCGACGCCCTCTTCCACACTGTCGAACCGCGCGTAATCACTGGAATCGTGATTGAAAAGGCCGCAGAAATTCATATAGGAATCATCGACATCACCGCCGTGACGCAGATATCCTGTCTCTAAGATCGCCTGGAAGAAAGCGATATCTCCCCGGATCCCGTACATCTCACCGAAGGTCAGATACGCGTTCGCGACCCTCAGCGCGTGTTCCTCGCTGATCTCATCATTGCGGGAACACAGGAAATCCACCATCGTCTCGGCGCTCATGGTACTTTTTCCCATGATCGGGTTATTGTACCATTCCGGATGAGCGGATACATCCAGGTCGGAACCTTCATTATGAACTTCATAGGTCTCCAGTTTGTCCCGGACCTCGGCCTTAAATTCTTCCCACAGTGCCCAGTCGTCATCACTCATGGACAGCGGACAGATCTTTCCGTTCGCGTCGTAATGACGTACCAGATGATCCAGAGGAAGATCATATTTCCACATAAGGTAGGCAGCCAGATCGACCGTATTTCCGAAGGCTTTGTCATAATCTCCGTCGGAATTGATGCACATCTCTATTCCGATGGAGTTCGTGTTGCTGATCGGCGTCGCGTAGCTTTTATAGCGCACGCCGCTGTGCCACGAACCTTCCGAATCATCGATGATCTGGATCACTGAATGATCGTCCACGAAATAATGAGCGGAAGCATCCCTGTCCGCGCGGCTGAAGTATTCATAATGACTTAAAGCGTCCGCGCCTTCATTCGTGTTTCCCGTATCGTGGATGACAATGTACTCTACCGTGTTGCTTGGAAATTTGTTATAGCTTATTTCGTACTTTTTGAAAGTGATCCCGGCTGCAAGACCGTGATTACTTTCGTCCCCGTTTTTTGCAGCAGCATGACCCGCAAACAGACCACTGAAGATCATGGTCATTATGACGATGCCTGCTGCTATCTCTCTGTATCCTTTTCGCAAGCAGTCTCACCTCCTTTTTCTACGCAAAAAAGGATGCTAAAATTATAGCATCCTTTTGCGTTCCCGTCAACTATTCAAGGCCGTAGAAATGCGATAAAATCGCGTCTGCGAGGGGTACAGCCTGCTTTGTTTCAGCTCCGTTTTCAACTAATATGGTGATGGCGATATCCACCTTGCCGTCTTTCACCGTATAACCGGTAAACCAGGAGTGAGAATCCTCATCCTCCCCTACCTGCGCGGTGCCTGTCTTACCGTAAACTTCAAAGGGATAATCTGACAGTCTCGACGCGGTGCCGTACTCGGTGACTCCTCTCATGAGGTTTTCCAGGAAATCCGCTTCCGGTCTGGTCATCACGGTCCCCCAGATCGTCGGTTCGATACTGCGAAGGACATTTCCCTGTCCATCCGTTACCGCCTGCAGCAGATACGGCTGATACAGCACACCGTCATTCGCGATCGCGGCTGTCAGCATATTCATGGCAAAAGGCGTGACCAGTGTTTCACCCTGACCCATCGCTGTCTGCGCGACCATGGAATCCACATCTGTCTCGGACAGATGCATCTCGGAAGAGTTCTGATCCAGGATGAAATCGAAATCATTCCCCAGCTTCACATAGGAAGCCGTTCCGACCAGCGCCGCCCAGCCCATGTCGATCCCTGCTTTTCCGAAGAACCCGTTGCAGGAATAGGCAAAAGCGTCTTCGATCTCCATATATCCGTGTGCACGGTGATTATTGCACATGATGACCTGCTCGTCCACGAGGAGCTCTCCGCCGCATTCATAGCTGTACAGCTTCCAGTCAGGCATATTTCGGTACATGGCCAGCGCGGTAATGATCTTGAAGGTCGATCCGGGCGGATAAAGGCCCATGGTAGCTCTCGCGTACAGCGGTCCTCTTTCATCATTGATGATCACTTCCCAGTCGTCCACGATCGCTTCCGGATCGAAAGACGGATTGGATACCAGCGCCAGGATCTTTCCGGTGGAAGGCTCCGAAACAACGACCGCTCCCTGGAAGCCGTCCAGCTGATCATAGATATAGCTTTGCAGATCGATATTAAGCGTCGTCTGTACGCTGCATCCCTGGACCTTTTCCTCGCTGGCCCAGCTCTGAAGCTGGGAGATCAGCGTGGAAGGCTCCATCAGGACGCCGGAAAGGATCGCTTCCAGTCCGGACTGGCCTCGTCCGATGTATCCCACTACATGCGCCGCGGCGGGACCGTAGGGATATCGGCGGATCTCACTTCCGTCTTCCGCGACGTCCGTATAGGCAAGGTATTTCCCGTCCGCGGACAGGATCGCGCCTCGGCTGACCTCCGCCATCTTCTCTTCCGTGAGCGGATTATAATCACTGGCAACGATCTCTTCCCGATCAACGATGAGGATCTTTCCCAGCCATACGATCAGGCTGAAGGAAAGGAGGATGAAGATCCATTGGATCACCTGGAAGGTCTTGCGGTTTTCCGGCCGTCTAGAAGGGATCGTCGAACTCGAACGGCCGGATCGGGCCTTTGCCCCTGCCCGGCTTTGCCGGTGCCTGCTGCCTGACATGCTTCCTCGCCTCCTCTCTGTCGATTCTGTACAGACGGATGACCGCCTCGATGATCCCTATGGTAATAAAGCTGGACAGAAGCGAACTGCCGCCGTAACTGATGAAAGGCAGCGTGACGCCTGTCAGCGGGATCAGCTTGATCACGCCGCCCACGATGATAAATGTCTGTGTCATAAACAGAATGCCGAACGCCACCAGGAGATTGCGCCGGAACTGGTTGCGCTCTCTTCGTCCCGTTTCCATAACAAAAAGGAACATCAAAAGATAGATCAGCAGGACGACGATCGCGAAGATCCCGCCGAATTCCTCCACGATGACCGCGAAGATCATATCCGTCGTACGCGCGGGAATATAGCCGGGTGATCCCTGGAAGAGGCCCGTGCCGAAGAATCCTCCGTCTGTAATGGCAAAGAGCGACTGGACGATCTGATACCCCTGTCCGTTGACGTCCGCCCACGGATCGAGCCAGATATCAAACCGTACCTGAACGTGTTCGAACAGATGATACGCCGCATAGCCCGCTGCCGCGACCAGGACGAGTCCGCCCCAGAGCACATAACCTTTGCCCACATAGTCATAGGTCATCATCCAGGCAAGGATCCCGAAGATCAGCAGTGTGCCAAGGTCTCTCTGGACCAGCAGCACCAAGGCCATAAAGCCGGTAACGGCTCCCGCCACCAGCACGGAATAGAATTTGCGGCTTTTCGTATAGATAACAGCCAGGAAAAACGCGAAAAGGATCTTGACGAATTCCGAAGGCTGAAAACTCAGTCCCTTGATATAGACCCAGTTCAGAGAACCATAGGCTTCATTGGGAAAGATGAAAGGCAGAACGATCAGCCCGACGCTTCCCAGCAGAAACAGCCAAACGGGGATGTTCCAGATCCAGCGGCCATGGAAAAACAGCATGACCGCGTTGATGATGACGAATCCCGCCGCCAGCCAGTAGACCTGATACCGGGCGGTCTCCTGATCCAGCCTCCAGAGAACGACAAAGCCGATCGACATCAGCATAAAAACACAGTTCCATAAGAGACGGTTGGTATGCGGGTGCAGTCTGTGGATCAGCAGATACATGCCCAATAGAAGGATCATATAGATCAGTAATGTGAACACAACACTGAACTTCAGCCACGAAGGAAGGAAATGTTCCGTGATCTGCTGCATTTTGAGCATAATGCCGCGGATCGTCTGGAAATGCGTCCCTTCGCTGAGTATACCGGATTCGATCGCGTCTTCCACGGTTTTGGCCGTATGATATTCCCGCAGGATGATGAGCACGAAGGAAAGAATATTGAAAAGGATGATGATGGCAGTCTGATACGCGAACAGTTCCTTACAGACGATACTGCTCGGCTTCTTTAAATACATGAAATAACCCATGCCCGTAAACAGCAGGATGAGCGCCAGGTCAACGTATTTCGCCACCAGCGCGGTCATCTGGAACAATCACATCACCTCCTTCCTGAAATGTCCCTCCGTAAGACGTAGTTCTGTCATCTGTATTTCCGCTGTCTGATCCTCATCCAGCAGGAAAGAAAAAACATCGTCGATCTCTTTTTCTGTCTCAGTCGTCAGTTCGACTCTCAGAATATCAGCCGGGCTTTTTTGCCTGCCCATAAGGACTTTCTGGAGATATCCGCTCTTCTTTGAGATCACGGCAGGATCTTCGGAATAGAACACGTTATAGCAAAGATCGCAGTGGCAGACGCCCCGGATCATTTCGCCTTTCCGGTCGGTCAGACTGTAACTGTCATGGTTCTTTCTGCAGCCGAAACACTCTCTGACCGGGCACTGTTCGGTGATCATATACGGAATTCGTCCGTAGACCGTTAACGCGGCTCCTTCCGGGCTTTTCAGCTCTTCGATCTCTTTCAGAGACAGTTCACGGCTGATACAATAGCCCTCTGTCTGCCGCTTAAGGATCTCTCCGCTGAGGCGATTCCAGATCCCCATATCCGGTCCGGTGAATACTTTTGCTCCCAGACTCCGGATCCACAGGACCTGTCCTGGAAGGGATGCCTCGAAATAGTCGATCCCGGCATCCATCCATCTTTTCATTTCTTCCGTCACGATCTGTCTTTGTGAATCCCGCGCCGTCAGCGGCAGCTGCAGGATGATCTGTTCTTTGCCGATCCCGTTTTCTTCGATCCTCTGAAGGGTTTCCTCTTTATCTGCTTTCAGAAAGCCTTCCAGAGAAAGCAGGATATCCGGCGCCTTTCCGAAGGACGCCTGTTTTTCAAGGACCTTCAGAAGCTGTGGCCGTGACTGGACAAGGATCTGGATCTTTGTACCCTGATCCCGGTTTTTCTCTTTATTTTCAGTAAGAACGATCTCTTCAGAGAAGATCCCCCGGCTGCTTTTCGCGAATGATCTTGTCTCCAGTTTTTCCTGCATCATCCGGACGATATATCTTCTGAGTTCGTTCAGCCGTGAAACAGGAACAAAGAGTTCGTCCTCCATCCTGATCTGACAGTCGGAAAGGACAAAGGGTGTTCCGCCCAATCGTCCAAGCTGCTGGCGGATCGTTTCCTCATCGGTCGGACGCATCTTCGCTTTTTCAGGTACCGGCCCGGTCAGACTGATCTGTATTCCATCCGCACAGGCACTCCATAAAGAAGGCTCGCCCTCTTTCAGAGATCCCGTGACCGTCAGTTCGACAGACGGCAGCTTCATCGCTTCTATCACCAGCCGTTCATTCAGTACCGGATCCACGATCCGTCTGACTTCGGCTGTCCGGCTGCCTGCGGATATCCCTTTCAGTTCCAGTACTGCCGTATGATCATCTTTGATCATGGACCCGGCCAGTCGGATCTCCGCGGCTTTACCGTCAAATCCGATCTTCAGTTCGTCGCCGGCATGCAGCGGATGATCCGATTCGATCCGTATCTGACTGCTTCCGGTCACTCGGGCTTTCCCGATCCGGATCCCGTGGTTTTTCGGATCGCCCGGTTCGATCATCTGTGTTTTATCCCGGAAATAGCCATCGGTAAAACTGCCGCGGTTATAGAGCTGCATGATCTCTTCCAGCTTTGCCGCCTCGATCTTTCCGATGCACCCCGTCTGAAGATAATGGTTTTTCAGTTCCTGATAGAACCTGGTCACGCCGCTCACATAAGCTTCCGACTTCATCCGTCCTTCGATCTTGAAGGAGTCGATCCGAAGATCCATGAGCTCATTCAGTACCGAGAACGCGGAACGGTCTTTCAGACTCAGATAATGCCCGGTCTTCGAGCGGTCTCCTCCCAGCTGCACGACATACGGCATTCTGCAGGGCTGCGCGCACTGTCCCCGGTTTCCGGACCGGCCGCCGTGGAAAGAACTCATCAGGCACCGCCCGCTGTAACTGTAACAAAGCGCGCCGTGAATAAAGAGCTCCAGCTGCATATCCGAACGGGACCGGATATACTCGATCTCGGCAAGGGACAGTTCTCTCGCGAGGACGACCCGTCTGAAACCAAGGTCTTCCATCCATTTTACGCCGTCCAGGTTGGTGACTGCCATCTGCGTACTGGCATGAAGTTCCACATCCGGAAAATGCGAACCTATATAAGAGGCGACCGCCGGATCCTGTACGATGACCGCGTCGATCCCCAAAGGAAGGATCTCATGGAGAAACGCTTTCAGCGATTCCCATTCCTTTTCTTTGACCGAGATATTCACGGTCAGATGCGTTCGCACACCGTACAGTCTGGCCAAACGGACCGTCTCGCGGATCTCATCTTTTGAAAAATTACCGGCCCCGGCACGGGCGTTAAACAGCTGCCCGCCAAAGTAGACAGCATCCGCTCCCGAGCCGAGCGCCGAAAGAAAACAGGAAAAAGTTCCTGCCGGAGAAAGGATCTCCGGTCGATAGTTTTTGGTCATAAGCAATCAGTATAAAGTGATCTGTTCACTGTCTTTCCGAGCTGCTGTGTTTTCCGAGGCTGCCGGATAGTGGAAATACTCCCGGCAGAAATTCGTGACCATCCGGCCGCGCGGAGTCCGCTGCAGAAAACCTTTCTGCATCAGATACGGTTCACAGACATCTTCGATCGTTCCGGCATCTTCACCGATAGAAGCCGCCAGCGTATCGAGACCTACCGGACCTCCTCCGTACAGTTCCATCATGGTGAGCAGCATCTTCCGATCGACACTGTCCAGTCCGTTCGGATCCACTTTCAGGGCGTCCAGCGCTACCGCCGCGACGTCTTCGTCGATCACTCCGCCGTAGCGTACCTGAGCGAAATCCCGCACACGCCTGAGCAGCCGGTTGGCAAGTCTCGGCGTTCCCCTGGATCTTCTGGCGATCTCCTCGGCGCCTGCCTGATCGATCTCGACTTCCAGCGTCTTCGCCGAATTGGTGACGATCTTTGCCAGATCGTTCACCCCATAGAATTCCATATGATTGACAAGTCCGAATCTGTCTCTCAAAGGCGCAGATAAAAGCCCGGCCCTCGTTGTCGCCCCAATCAGCGTAAACCTGGGGATATCGAGCCGGATCGATTTGGCCTGCGGTCCTTTTCCGATCAGAATATCCACGGCATAGTCTTCCATAGCCGGATACAGGACCTCCTCGACCTGGCGGTTCAGACGATGGATCTCGTCGATAAACAGCACATCGCCCTCGCTCAGGTTATTGAGGATCGCTGCCATATCGCCCGGCCGCTCGATGGCGGGACCGGTGGTGATCTTGATATTCACACCCATTTCACTGGCGATCAGCATGGCGATAGATGTTTTGCCCAGTCCGGGAGGCCCGTAAAAGAGCGCGTGGTCCAGCGGTTCCTTGCGCTGTTTCGCCGCGGTGATGAACAGTTTCAGATTCTCCTTGACCTCGTCCTGACCGATATATTCGTCAAATGTCCTGGGACGGAGACTCTTTTCCGTGTCCTTTTCTTCCTGCCTGACCTTGGTATCCATGAGCCTTCCGAAGGCCTGCAGTTTTTCTTCCAACTGATCCTGCTGTAACATGATCTGCTCTACCTCTTAGTATAGTATTTTCAGACTGGCGCGGATGATATCTTCCAGCGAAAGATCTCCGGAAGAAGCAGTCACCCTGCTGACCGCGCGGGAAGCTTCGCTCTGAGAAAAGCCCAGGGATACGAGCGCTTCCACCGCTTCCTGATAGGGTCCTGCCTGTACAGATGTCTGCGGCAGAGTAAATCCGGGATCTTCCGATGTGATGCCGATCCTGCCCACTTTATCCTTCAGATCCAGAATAATACGGCTGGCTGTCTTGGCACCGATCCCTGAAACGGATGAAAGTGTTTTCTTATCGTCGGAGATCACCGCGGTAATAACCTGCTGCGGACTCAGAGTACTTAAGATCATCAGGGCGGATCTTGGTCCCACGCCGGTCACACTGATCAGCTGTTCAAACAGAGAAAGCGTGCTCTTCTCCAGAAAACCATAGAGGACCATGGCGTCTTCCCGGACATTCAGATACGTATAGAGCCGTACTTCGCTGCCGATGCCGTGACGGATCAGTTCTTCCGAAACAGGTGTATAGACCCGGTATCCCAGACCGCCGACATCGATCAGGGCCGCATCCTGTTCCAATTCTTCCAAAATACCTTTCACATATGCGATCATAAAACGTATTACTCCTGCTCTGTTATTTCTATCATTTCACTCCCGCCGATCATCAGACGGACATGCTGATCATAAGCCTCTACGGGAAGATCTTCTGTCATCTGAATACTATAGCAGATACCGACCGTCATCGCCTGTGGATGTTCCCTGATATAACGGTCATAATAGCCGCCGCCGTATCCGAGCCGGTATCCTTTTCGATCAAACAGAAGTCCGGGAACCACGATCAGTGTATTTTCATCCGCCGGGGAGATCGGGCAGTCTTCAGGCGGTTCCTGCATTCCGTAAACATGGGAAATGAGCTTCGTATCCGGCCGGATCTGATGAAACCGCATCTCCTTCCCGGATGTTATCCGACCGGATGTTATCCGGGGAAGGAAGACTTTCTTATCTTCCCGAAAGGCCGCCCGGATCAGCTTTTCCGTATCCACTTCCGATCCGAAAGAATGATAGAGGAAGATCTTATCGTATTTGTTCCATAGCTTACGGACTTCTTCAAAGATATACCGATCTTCTTTCTCCCTTTCGGCAGTAGGATAAAACGAGGCACGGCGTTCTTTCGCGGTCTTTCGAAGCGTTTTTTTATCCATTCCTCTTTTCCTCAACAAGATGATCGTGGATCCACAGGGCACTGGCTACAGCCCACATCAGGTTATATCCGCCGCAGTCACCGTCCAGATCGACGATCTCTCCGCCGAAGAACAGTCCCGGGAATTTTCCGGACATCAGTCCTTCCCCCAGTTCTTTCCCGGCGATGCCGCCGATCGTGACCTGTGCCTCCCGGAAACTGTCAAGGGACAGATCCGTTACCGGAAGATCTTTCAGCGTTTCCGCCAGACTGCCAAGCTGCTTTCTGTTCAGCTTCCCACAGTTTTCTTTCCGATCGATCCCGGATACCCTGAGCACTTCCGGGATCAGCTTCTTGTGAATGAATCCCTCCAGTGCGTCCTCCGCCGAAAGCTCCGTTAAAGATCTCGATCTTTTCTCCAGAAGGGCGAAGAGCTCCCCTTTGGATTTCTCTTCGCAAAGATCGATCCCGATCCGTACTCTCTTTTCCGCCTGGATCAACTCTCCTGCCAGACGGCTCTGCTCTATTACGGCAGGGCCTGAAACACCGTCATCCGTAAAAAGGATCTCGTCACTCATGGAAGAAAGGATCTCTTTTCCGCAGATCAGGCTGACCTTAGCCTTTATCCTGACCCCCGCCAGTCTTTTGACCATCGGATCTTTCGAAAGCAGCCGGCAAAGTCCGGGTCTTAGTTCCGTTACCCGGATCCCCATATTCTCTGCGATATTCAGGCCTTCTCCCGCTGATCCCAGCCTGGGAGACGCTTTTCCTCCGGCCGTCAGTACGACGTTTCTGGTTTCCAGAATATTCTGTGTATTTGTCTCGGTCCTGACGGTGACCCGAAAGACTTTTTTCTTCGCGTCATATGTGATCTTTGTTGCGGGCGATAGTGTCAGGACTTTCACGGAGCCGGTCAGTTCATATCGGCTGATCGATCTTCGCAGGACGTTCAGTACCGATGAAGCCTGAAGACTTCTGGGATAATATCTGCCTTCTTCCTCGAGGTAGGTGATCCCGTTCTCTTCCCAGAATGCCTCGATCCGGTCCTGACCGTATAGTTCAAAGACCCTTTTCGCCTGTTCCAGCGCGCTTCCGTGATAGTGTTCGATCGAAAAATCACGGTTCGCCAGATTACAGCGCCCGTTTCCTGTAGCCAGGATCTTCTTGCCGACACGGTCCGTCTTTTCCAGCAGTATCGTGCGAAAACCTGATCCGCCGGCCAGTCCGGCCAGGACCAGTCCGCACATCCCGCCGCCGATGATTACAAGATCTGTCACGCCTTACTCCTTAGTTCTTTCTTGACCCGGTCCGCCAGTGATTTCATTTCCGCCGCGTTCTCACGGACAGCCTCCGTGATCTTCGCGCCTCCCAGCATGCGGGATAATTCCGTTCCGATCTCTTCCTCCGAAAGGCGAAGGACATTCGTCACGGTGTGTCCGGACACGGCCGTCTTCTCGATCCGAAGATGCACGTCCGCCATCGCCGCGATCTGGGGAAGATGCGTGACACAGATCACCTGATGATATACAGCGATCAGCGCCATTTTTTCCGCTACGGACTGAGCTGTCCGTCCGCTGATGCCCGAATCGATCTCGTCAAAGATCAGCGTTCCGATCTCATCCTGTTTCGCCAGGACGGTCTTGATCGCCAGCATGACTCTGGACATCTCACCGCCGGACGCGATCTCGGAAAGAGGCTTGACCTTCTCCCCGACATTGGTCCGGATCATAAAGCAGACCCTGTCCTGTCCCTTAGGGCCTACAGGCCCTTCATCGACGGCGATCCTGAATACCGGATCCTCGAATTCCAGTGTGGAAAGGACCTCGGTGATCTCCTTTTCGATCGTCGCCGCGGCTTCTTTTCTCATGCCGGTCAGGACCGTGGCCTGGTC
>JAFZQZ010000069.1 GCA_017620135.1 Bacillota bacterium | reverse complement strand
CTCCTTATTCTGATGCAATGGCAAACACCAGTATAAGGTATCAGTGGCATTCAGGAAATGGCCTTTTTGGTTATTTTCTTTTGTCTGTTTTTGGCGATAATCGCCTGTCTATGAGTGGTCAGAATCAACCGGCCCTAACAGAAGATCAAAGAGGATCGCGCCTTGATCGAAATGGGCCGTGCCGCTCGGATCCATGGACAGGAACAGATAGGGCAGCGTTTCTTCATCGACGATCCATCCGATGTGCACGATGGTGCTTTCGCCGGGTTCCAGATAGGAAATATGGTTGCCACCATCACCGTAACCGTCATAGGTGACATCGAAATATTGCATTATATACTGCGCATTATCCGTGACCAGACCGTTGGAGCGGGAGATATAATTGTAGGAAGATCCATCCGGACTGGGCTGCAGATAGCGGATATAATTGTGATTTATTTCTTCGATCGTATAGAGACAGCCGTAGAAAAGCAGATGTTCCAGCGCCTTATCACCGGTATTGGTGAATCTCAGGGTAGCGTACACCAGTTTCTCGCTTTGCGTCTTGCTTCCCACCACAGTATCGATCGTATTGACACCGTCCCCCTTCAGAATAAAGGATACTTCCGCGGGAAGAAGATTCCCGTCTGCATCGGCAAGATCATAGAAATTAACATCTTTGAAATAATCTTCATCCAGGACAGAGATATCATCATAGATCTGAACGTCTTCTACGCAGATCTCGTAAGGCTGGATCCCGTTTTTCATGGATAAGTTCTCGCCTATCGCATATACTTTGGTGTTGACTGTATTGCCAATGACAGACGCTTCCAGGACCGGGATGACTTCCGGGCCGCGGTTAACCTGTTCGGCGATCATATCGGACCAGGCCCATACTTTATCGCGGCTTGTTTCTTCGCCGGTAAAGGTCCAGGTAATACCTTCGGCGGTCTGGATCGCTTCATCAAGGGTGACCTCATCGGTAAAGAACATCTCCAGCACATGATAGTATTCAGGATAGAATACATACAGCCGCTGTCTCCAGTAATTTCCCCTGTAAGAATCAGCCAGACGAATATACACGCCTTCCCTGTCGCCCACAGTCACGACTTTCCGATCGACGACATCTCGGATCAGGAGGGTATCTTCCAAGTCACCTTGATCATAGACGATACCTCCAAGGGCTATCTGACGATGATCGGGATGATCCGGGTCACCCAGGTGAGCCGGCTTAAGCCATTCCATCCCTTCGGGAATGAAGCCAAGCTCGGCACTAACAAGCGGTACCGGATCCGGGAGTTCATAGACAGCTTCAGCTTCCCCGGTCACTTCTTTTGATGTTTCTGCCTCCACTTCCAGGCCGACTTTCGTGCCATAGGTACCTTCCGGTTCGACGCTCACTTTCGAGAAGAGGCGGATGCCCGCGTAGACCGCGGACGGGATCAGGACCAGCGCTGCCAGCACGATCGCCGCGACGCGCCACGCCAGCCGGCGTGGAATGACAGTTTGTTTTCTGCTGTTCTTTGCCTGTCGTTTTTCAGCAAGTTCCGTAATATTCGTTCCCTCTTGCCGGGTCACTTCCGCCTGAACCATCTCGGAGAAAGCTTTCGGCGTTTCGGGGACCTGGTTTTTTAATTCGTGTAGATTCATGACAGTGCCTCCATTCCTGCAGTATCCTGCAGGGCAATGCGTAATTTTCCTCTGGCTCTTGCCAGACGTTTCTGTACTGCGCCTTCTGAAATATCCATCATCCCGGCGATCTCCCTTACAGAAAAATCGTCGATGTAGTAAAGGACGACGGGGATCCTGAGATCTTCCGGCAGCTCTTCGACTGCCCGGTAAAGATCCGAATAATCCTCCGGAACAGGGGAAGGCCGTTGCTGAGCTTCGTGGCTCGCCTCCAGCGAAATGATCTTCTGCCCGCGGCGGAGCACATCGTAACATTCGTTGATGAGGATCCGGACCAGCCAGGTTCGGGCGTAGCGGTCCTTTTTCAGCTGACGCAGATTGCTGTAGGCTTTGACGATGGTCTCCTGCACGGCGTCCTGACAGTCCTGATCATTCAGCAGGATCGTACGCGCCGTCGCGTACAGGAGCCGTTCGGAGTCCAGGATCAAAGCGCCAAGGTCCTGTTTGTTCAAAGTTCTCACCTCACTTCATGCCGGCCGGCATCAACAGTCTGCGCTGTTTACCAATTAGACGGACGAAAGACAAAAATATCCCCGGCCCGCAGAAAAAACTATCAAAATCCACACAGATTTAGTATAATGGATAGGCGCCTCCAAATCAACGGGACGCCGCCGCAAAGGCAGCCGGCGCGAAATCGTACCGGCAGGAAAGGATGATCTATGCGCTTCTTCAGATATCAGGCCCGGGAGGGCAAAGCCAGGTATGGCTTTTATAAAGAGCTGTTCACGCTCATGATCCCTATAGCGATCCAGAACCTGATCACGCAGGCCGTGAATATGGCGGACGTACTGATGGTGGGACAGCTCGACCAGACCTCGCTTTCAGCTTCTTCGCTGGCGGGCCAGGTAGGGTTCGTTCTCTTTTTTGTTTTCTTCGGACTGACATCCGTCATTACGATCCTGGCGGCGCAGTACTGGGGAAAAGACGACCGCCGGATCATCGCAAAGATCCTGGGCTTAGGTCTGTATATAGGTCTTTCTGTATCCAGCATCGTAGCAGTGCTCGCGTTTTTCGTGCCCCATAACGTCATGCGTTTCTGGACCAACGATCCACAGCTGGTGGAAACCGGCGCGAAATACTTAAGGCTCGTTGCGCTTTCCTATCTGTTCCTGGGCTTTACGCAGCCGTATCTGGCGATCATCCGAAGCTGTGAACGGGTAAAGTTTTCCATGGTGCTTTCCATCATCACCCTTAGCGCGAATGTGGTGCTGAATGCCGTTCTGATCTTTGGCCTTCTGGGCTTCCCGGCGCTCGGGATCGAAGGCGCGGCCATCGCGACCACGATCTCCCGCGGACTGGAACTTTTGATCTGCCTGATCGATTTCCTGAAACAGAAGACCTTCCCGAAGAGTCTTGTCAACATGTTCCGTCTTCCGAAGACCCTGCTGCAGGACGCGGTCAAATACACGCTGCCGGCTTTTCTTAACGATGTGCTCTGGGGATTTGCCTATAACATGAACTCGGTCATCATGGGCCATCTTGGCACGGACATCGTCGCGGCCAACTCGATCGTCGTCGTGGTCCGCGACCTGATCACGACGGTCGGCTTTGGCGTTTCCACAGCGGCCGCGATCATGCTGGGCAAGGAGCTCGGTGAAAAGCGGCCGGATCTGGCGACGGACGATGCCAAATCGCTGGTCCACGTCACGGTGATATGCGGGTTGATCGGCGGCGTGCTGATCCTGGCCGTGACGCCGTTCGTACCGCATTTTGCCAAGGTGTCGGAAACGGCGGCTTCCTACATGACGGTCATGATGCTGTTGGGCGTGCCGTACCAGATGGGGCAGCTCGTGAATACCGTCCTTATCGCGGCGATCCTGCGCTGCGGCGGGGACACCCGCTACGGCATGCTGGTGGATACCATCACCATGTGGGGGTGGGCCGTGCCGGTCGGCCTTTTGACCGCGTTCGTTTTCAAGCTGCCGCCGCTCGTCGTCTACGCATTCATGTGCACGGATGAACTTGTGAAGTTCCCCTTCGCGTACCGGCGCTACAGATCGATGAAATGGCTGAATAATATTACAAGGGAGCACGCGTGATATGTGGAATCGATATCAGGAAGACGAGTCTTCGCTCGGCGGGAGTGGCGCTTCCGGGACCGCCGTCATCTATGGCGGCCGGACCGATACCTGCCGGCTTTATGCCGAGTGGCTGGCCGAGCGGCGCGAGGCAGAGCTTTTCGCTCTTGCTGACGCGAAGCTGAGTGCGATCAAAAACTTTCGCACCATCATCTATATCCTTCCGGTCTATGACGGAAAGCTGGAAGGACTGGACAGTATGATCAGAAACTATCCCAAGCTGATGAAAGTCACCCGTTCCTACGCGAACGACATGTTCGGCGCGGAAGGGGAGAAGCGGATCGGACTGCTGGCAGTCGGGCTCTCGCCGGAAAAGGACGCTTTCCGAAGCGGTGCGCTTGATTTACCCACAGCACTAGAAGAAGTGCCGGTATATTACGCAATGGGCCGCTATCAGCCGGACGAAGCCGATTCCCGGACGCTCCTTCGGATGGACATCCTCGAAAAAGCCATAAAAAAAGACCCGGCTGCCGCGCCGGGCTGGTTCATGAATCTTTGCCGCGCAGCCGGCCAGACGGATGACAGTCAGCCGGCTGATCAGAAAGTGGCATCCGGCCAGGGAACTGGCGCCGATGCCTGGAAGGCAGGCGCTGACCTTACTGATCCGGCCTATCTCGACCCGATCCTCGACCTGATCGACGGAAGATAAACGGCACTAGCAAGGTTTTTCATTTTTACAAGGCCATCTTGCTATTTGGCAACCCGGGATTAGCAAGATTAGTTCAAAAATCAGAAGATTCTTGCTATGCTCGTAGCAAGGTATCTTCAAAAAGAAAGGCCACCTTGCTATTGTCTGAGGCATCTGTAGCAAGGTCGGCCCGAATAATAAAAAAACCTTGCTAAAACGAAATAGCTGCAGCAACTACGTCTGCAGCTATTTCGTTTCATAGGCTCGTCTATTTGATCATTTGTCGGCCAGCGGCTTATCGGTCAGGACCGTCACCGAACCATCCTTCTCGATCGAAACGATAAAGAAGAGCGCCGGGGTCTCCAGTTCAGGCGCTTCATCGGCTGAGACGCCTTCAAATTTGAAGAGCATGTAGTCACATTTGACGTCTTTGTCGTAGGAAAGCGCTGCTTCATAGGTATGTGTGGTCACGCCGGTGCTGGTCGTGGTCGTCTTGGAGCTGGAGAGAAGCCCCGATTCTATCTCGACGTCCGGGTTTTCCGCATCATAGAGACGGCATCTGGAAGCAAGGACCATGGTGTTGTTCTCGTCCTGGTTGATCATTTCGCTGGTAAAGGAAATGTTGATCGACTGCTTTCCGCCGAATTCGGTGCCTTTGGAGATTTGGATCCCTACGCGGTTCGCGTGGGAGGGCACTTCGGTATAGGAAGCGTATTTTTCCAGGATCTCTTCGGGAGATGTCTTTTTCCCGCAGCCGGCCAGCATGAGGACCAACAGGCAGAGGACCATAAACAGGATACAGGTTTTCTTCATGACGGTTTCCTCCTTTTATTACATGATCAGATAATTTTTCGCTTCTTCTATACTGTGCGGCATCGGGTACTTTTCATGCATCTGGCGGGCACTTTCCTGCGTCGCCGCAAGGGTGATGCCTTCTGTCTCCCTCAGGTGCTGCCAGCCCACGCTGGTCGGATTCGGATCGGTATTTACCTGTGCGGCGTAGAACGCCAGGTTGGATTTGTTATACGGATAAAGGACTCTCGCGGCGCCACCTCCGATGAAGTAATAGAAGGCTCTGTCTTTCTTCGACCAGGCGTCCGCACTGTTTTGCATGGCGAAGAACTCTTCCAGCCTCTTTTCCGGCGAGCCCACGTTCTGCAGGCGCAGAAGCTCCGCGTAGGCATATTCCGCGGGAATACGGCCATCCGCCGCGTAGCCGCCGCTTTCTTTTTTCAGTTCGAGCAATTCCTTTTCCGCTGTATCTTTGATCTGGGTGTGGTACTCCCAGATGTTGGTGGAAAGGTTTTTCAGTCTCAGCAGATCCTTCTCCGCTGAGCTTCCACCGATCTTCCGGAGCATCGAGGTCAGGGCGGCCGCCCCGTTCCACCATCCGTACTTTACTCTTCCGCTGCCGCAAAGCACGAGGAATGCCGTAATACCTGCCTGCGCATCCGGGCCGCCGGCCAGCAGCTTCGCTTCCAGCTCCTTCTTCTCCTGGTTCTCGGCAAAGAGGCTCTCGACATGCGCGTACTGATCGGCCAGCTGCATATAATACTGTACATTTTGGGTGTTAGTGAAAGTCGCGGTGCGCTGCGGGGTATCAACCGGACGTGTCTGAACATTCGTCCGCGGCGCGAAAGCGGCTGCGTTCGTCTGAGGCGCGAAGGACGGGGTCTGTCCGTTCGGCATCACGGGTGCGGTGCTGTAAGGTACCGCCGCGCGTACCTTGGAAGGATCCGACGCTTTCCACGCGCTGAGGATGGAAAACCAGGTGAGCAGGGGATTGAGCGCGCCGGCCAGCGCGCCGACCATCAGGGAACTATACGCTCTGCCTCCCTGGATCACTCCGCTGAAGGAAGCGGAAAACTGCGCCATCAGGACTGTGAATACGGAGAACAGGACCACGAACCAGCCAGCGCGTTTCTTTGCCAGGAGCATGATGAACCCGACCAGAGCCATGACGCTCATGATCAGCTGGGAGGAATAGATCCAGTTCGTCATGTTATGGGTCATGGTAGCGATACAGATGCCGATCGCTCCGAGCATACCCAGAACGCAGAGCCAGCACCAAACCAAACCCCATCCATGAAGGCGAATGGTCTTTGTCTTCATGTTGCAAAGGGCGAAAAGTGCCGGCGGCGCGAACAGCAGCATGAGGGCAAGCAGCAGCGCAGCGATCAAAGCAAGGGAGAAAGACATCGGAGTTCCTCCCCGTGAACGGGCCAGGATATAGATAAGATTAAACACAAAAACGAGCAGTGACGTACAAAGCGAAGTCAGCCAGACCTGCTTCTTAGGAGGATTGTTTTTGAACGCTAATCCGAAGAGCAGTCCGGCGGCGGCCGCTATCACCGCTTTGATCACATAGAATATGACGCCTGTCCGTGCCGGCCGCAGGAACAGGTACTGGTACAGCATACGGATCTCAAACCAGCCGCCCCGCATCGCATTGATCTGGGAAACGATGTCGCCCACGTGGAAAAGCAGGATCGCCATCAACGTGCTGACGATCGCCAGTATTTTCCACTTCGTGCCTTTCTGCAGCATGAGGTAGACTGAGATACCCATCATGCCTGTCGCGGCAAAGGAGAAGATGTTGGAGCAGTAGATCAGCCTCATCCTGGGAATACAGTGGATCAGGTAAAGGACAAAAGGCAGGACGATAAGGAACACACCTACCCAGACAGCGCGGCCGGGGTTCGGTTCCAGGGCAGGTTCCGTATTTTGCAGGGCAGGCTGACCTGTCTGCTGCATAGTTGGCTGGCTGCCGCTCCTTGTCGGCAGTGGTTGGCCGTAGGCCGGCTGTGTCACGGCTTTCGGTTTACAAAGAAGGACGATCAGGATAATAGCCCCAAAGAAAGGCAGAAACAGCCAGAAGATATTTCCCCAGCCACACCCCGCATCCCTTAAGCGCCGCACTATGATAGCAAGGGCCGGGAGTATGTTGGCGAGAGAAAAGGCTAAGATCACATAGGAAAGGATCATCAGAGCCGAAGCCGATCCTGACGACTGTTGTACGCCTGCAAGGACTCCGCCGATCAACGACAGGATCATGATGACGAGCCAGTTTGCCAGTACGGCCAGCCAGTAGTCCTTCCGGCTGGTAACGCCGGAGAAGTCCACATAACCTTTCCAGTATTTTCCGTAAGCTTTCAGCATAGTTTTCTCCTTACACTCAGATATTGAAAAATGCATTTCAGTTAGAAAAATTATACTTCTATCTGTAATATTATGCAAGTAGGGAGGAGTTCTTTCCGCTGATGGAAAGATGAAGATAAAAATAGATTGCTTTTCTGTGCCATATAGTTTACAATGAAACTATCTGCCGCGTCCGGTTGAAGCATCGCGGCTGCCTGCCGTAAGAAACGGCAAGGGAAAAAGAATCAAGGAGGTTCCGAAATGAGCGATTACTTAGGAAAAGATACTCCCAAACTGGGATTTGGCCTGATGAGACTGCCGCGGGTGAAAGGCGCTGAACAGGATACGATCGATGTCGAGGAGACGTCGCGCATGGTCGACGCGTTCCTGGAAGCCGGCCTGACCTATTTTGATACCGCGTATGTGTACGGCGGCTCGGAAGTCGCGACCGGCAAGGCGCTGGTGGCCCGTCATCCGAGAAACACCTACACCATCGCTACCAAGCTGAACGCCGGCGCCGCGAAGGACGAGGCCGACGCGAAGCAGCAGATCTACACTTCGCTGGAGCGCCTGGGCACCGACTATATCGATTATTACCTGCTCCACGCGATCGGCTCCGGCAACCTGCCGAAATACAACGAATTCGGTCTGTGGGACTATCTGAAAGAGCTGAAGGAAAAGGGCATCGTCCGCCACTACGGTTTCTCTTTCCACGACACGCCCGAACTGCTGGATCAGGTCCTGACCGATCATCCGGACGTAGAATTTGTACAGTTGCAGATCAACTACGCGGACTGGGAAGACAAAAACGTCCAGTCCCGCGCCTGCTATGAAGTCGCGAGAAAACACGGAAAGCCCGTGGTCGTCATGGAGCCGGTCAAAGGCGGCACCCTGGCCAACCTGCCCGAAAAGATCGCGGCGCCGATGAAAGAAGCCGCGCCGGATGCGTCCTTCGCTTCCTGGGCGATCCGCTTCGTCGCTTCCCAGGAAGGTATCCTGACCGTTCTTTCCGGTATGTCCAACCTGGCACAGATGGAAGACAACCTTTCCTATATGAAAGATTTCCAGCCGCTCAGCGAGGATGAATACAAGATCATCGATCAAGTCCAGAAGAACCTGGCCGCGGTCCCCACGATCCCCTGCACCGCCTGCCGTTACTGCACGCCCGGCTGCCCGATGGAGATCAACATCCCCGGTATATTCGGCGTTATGAATAACTACCTGATCTACCAGAACCTGGAGCGCTCCAAAGGCGACTACAACTGGCGGACCAATAAGGGCGGCAAGGCGTCAGCCTGCATCCAGTGCGGTCAGTGCGAAGAGCAGTGCCCGCAGCACATAGGCATTATCGAGCAGCTCGTCAGAGCCGCGGAGACGCTCGAATAAGTCCGCCGGCCTGCCGGTCGGACGGTGCGTCGGCAGAGAATGCTTTATAAATCGCCGGAATCGGCATTTGTAAAGCACAAATCTGCATCAAACGGACGAGATGCTTTACAGAAAGCAAAATCCCGGAATGATAAAGCAGCAATTGCTTTACGATTCCGGGATCCTTGTTTTTATAAAGCATTCAGGTTTTTAGCACTATGAGCGAAAGGATTATTTCCTCTTCACCAGCTTACCTTTTTCGTTGAAGGTGTATTTGGCGGCGAAATCCGGGTTCTTCTGGCACAGGGAAGCGTAGGCCTCGGGATGCTCGCGGCAGTACATGGCGGCGAAGCCGGGTTTGGTGCTGATATTCTTTTCACTGATCTTCGGTGAAAGTTTATCCGGCAGTTTGCGGCCGAGGAACCACCAGCTGCAGAACGCGGCGATGAGAAGAAGAACGCCTACGACAGCCATGACAGGTTTTTCTTTGACCATCACGATGCACACGATCCCGCCGATCGCGGCCAGAAAGGCCAGCATGGAGCCAAGCGCGGAAAGAAGCGTGCAGGACGGTGCGTAGGTATAGTTGCGGTAAAACAGAACAAACATGATATATCCTCCTTAGAAGGTGATCGTCTCCGGGGCCTTGCCGAATGAGGCGAAGGTCGCGGTAGCATTCTTGAAGTAAAGGACCTGGGTGTTATCGTCATCCGCGCTGTACATACCCTTGAGGCCGG
>JAFZQZ010000068.1 GCA_017620135.1 Bacillota bacterium | reverse complement strand
GCGAACATAACGGGAGAACTGAGTGGGTCGATAGGTGTAACGAACGCGGAAGGTACGGGAGAGATCGCAAACGGCGATGGATATACGGTAACGGATGCAGATGCAGCTGTGTTCCATTACACGCCGACTGAGTCGGAACTGAACGGAAAAGGCATCTACAGCCAGCCGCGCCTGGATACAGCCAATAACCAGGTCGTCGTGGACATCAGCTATAAGACGATCATCCCGCTCGGCGGCATCGCGGGGGATTCCGGCTATTACATCCACCCGGCACCGGAAGAGGGCCTGAACGATACAGCATACACCCTGAAGAGTGACGAAGACGGAACTTACTATTACGAAGTAACAAGGGCAGCCGGCGTCTACTTCCGGATCGACGCAAAAGCCGGCTACAGCATAGAGGGCATCGAGGTGACAAAAGAGTCCGGAGGCGATACCACCGTTGTCCTAACCTATACGGCAGATGAGCTGATGACGGAATACGGGGTGACATTCACGCCGGAGCCGGGAACGGAAACGAGCAGGTACTGCTTCATTACCGTAGTATATGAGAACGAGTTCCATGTCGACGGCGTCTCGTTCGACCGTCTGGAAGGCGTGGCCCAGATCGCCGGGAGTAGCCTGACGCTGACGGGAGAGATCGGGGTCAACATCTTCCTGACGATCCCGGATGAGGTGCTGGAAGACGCCGGAGCGTATGCGACGCTGAACGGGAAGAAGATCCTGCTGAAGGACGTCCCCGCTGTGACCCAGGCCGGCATGAAGATGTACAAGTTCTCCAGCTACATGGCAGCAAAGAGGATGAACGACCCGGTTGTATTGAAACTGTATGACGGGAATGACGACCCGGTCAGCCTGTACAGCTTTGCGGAGGACGATATCACGGATACCGGATATTCCTACTGCGTACAGGACTATATCCAGAGGGTCGAATCCGGTTATATCTATGAAGAAAACCTGAAGGATCTGATGGGTGCGCTTTCCGACTACGGAAGCCTGTCCCAGATACTGTTCAACTATGAAACGGACATTGCGGCAGAACTGGTGAACGCGGAAGCGATCGACGAGGTAACGGAAGAGACACTGGAGCCGATGACCTATACCATCACGGGGCCGCTGACGGACGGAAGGATCAAATACGAGGGATCGACCATGATACTGGAGTCGAAGACGACGCTGAAGCACTTCTACAGTGTGGGGGACGGCTATGCCATTGACGACTTCGTGTTCCGGGTGGACGGAAAAACGGCAGTGCCGGTGAAGTCGGGGAATTACTATTATGTGGAGATCCCGGACATCGTGGCGAAAGACCTGAACAGGAACTTCACCGTGCATGTGAGCCTTGTGGAAGACGCGGAAGCATACAGCGACCTGTCGTACAGTGCATTGAGCTACGCAAAGCAGACACTGAAGCACATGGGCGACAATGAAGCGCTGCAGCATCTGGTGAAGGGAATGTACATATACAGCCTTGCTGCGGATGCGTACTTTGAGCAATAATCAAAAGGTGTTATTGAGTTAGGATGCTGGTTTTAAAAGAAAGGCACTCATAATGTTAGAAATTGGAACAAAAGCGCCGGAGTTTTCTTTACCGGACCAAAATGGAGATATGAAAAGTCTTGCAGATTACAGAGGACAGAAAGTAATCCTGTATTTTTATCCCAAGGACATGACATCAGGATGTACGAAAGAAGTTTGAAGATAAATACGGTTTACCGTTCACCTTAATTTCAGATACGGAAAAGGAAGTAATCCAGGCATACGATGTCTGGAAAGAGAAGAAGAGTTCCGGTAAGGTCTCTATGGGAGTTGTAAGAACGACGTATCTGATCGATGAAGAAGGTATCATTGTGAAAGCCTATGAAAAGGTGAAAGCAGCAGAGAATCCGGCACAGATGCTTGGTGAATTGGGGTGAGACTTTTATCCCCTAATCTACGGCAGCCAGTAGGCTGCCATTTTTTTGCTATGCTGATGATAGAATATTGACAAAATCCTACTGTGATTCAAAAGGCTATGGATTTATCTGGTTTTGCAGGGATATAGAAGAAGTATATTGGGGAAAACGAGTCAGTAAAAGTGAAAAACAGGAATACGCCTCAAAATTTCGCAACAGTAATCAGATGGATTTGATCGAGGAAAAACAATTGGCCGCCTCTAGGATCCTTAAAACGAGAAGCAATATCTTGAGTGTGTTAGATGGGTATATGGAGCGGAAGAGAGTTGGTGAAGGATACCCAGGCAATAGTTAATAGCATTCACCACTTATAACTCCTTTCTCCTTGCTTTCTTTAGCGCATCTGCCTCCGAGGAAAAGTGTCCACTCTTGATTGATCGAATAATGCGGTAAAATGGGAGAAATGGTAGAAGAATCTTATGTCTATAAAACAAAGGGTACGCTTTCGCATAGGCAGCGTAGTCTTTGTTTTTTTTACTGATTGGAGTAAAGAAACGATGAACAGCGTAATCCATTTTGGTCCAGTTTTTTTTGTTCAGTTCGTTATCCACTCTATGATAAATCGTTCCATATGTGCCGGAAGAAAGGATGTAGTCGAGCTGCTTTTGCTCCTCTTCGGTGAGGTTTTTCCCAGAAAAAAGTTTTGTGGACAATTGACGATTTGACTTTTCAAACTCCGAAAGCCCGAGTTTTTCCATTTCTTCCGTAATATAAGCAAAATCCAGAGGAACATTTTTCGTGTATACATAGGTGTCCATCAGCGACCGTAACCCTGTTCCGCTCTTGGAGTAATGCCTGTATTCGTGCGTGATTAAAAAGATATAGTAATCTTCCAGAGAAAACTGACATACATACGTGTTGCTTTTCTCTGGTGAGACGAGATAACGCTGAAAGTACTTCTGAAATCTCACTTCATGAGTGGAATTGAATAGCGATTTGTGTATTTCGACGTTTAAAACAGGTTCTTTATGGTACACATCATGCGAATCGGATCCGAGTGCAATCGTCGTGAACCCAGATCCTCCATGATCTTTTTCACATCCTCCACACGGTCCGGATCGATCAGAATGTCAATATCTGACATCTCGCGCATCCCGAACCGGGGATAATACTCCTTGATCACAGATCCTTTTAACGGCACATGCCAGATCTGTTCCTTTTCCATCTGGGTCGAAATCTCTTGTAAGGCGTTTTGGAAGATGACCGCTTTCCGGACGGCCTTCCCAATGGCGTTTTCACTTCGTTCGTCTTTGAAACAGGCCGATTCCAGAGCCATAGCCACAATGGCGGAGATCATATGCTTCCTGGCAAAAGTGTATACAGCATCCAGATCCATTTTCTGGATGAGGGCTGGATCTGGTGTTTGATTATTTAAAGCGCAGGAGCTTAGGTAAATGACGCTTTGTGCGGGATTCATTCTGCGCTCCTTTCTTCCCCAAACGGCACTACCCGGTCGCAGATCGTCAACACGGCTTTCCGGTGCGTCACGATGATGACCGTTTTATCAGTCAGGCTTTTCAGGTTCATCAGGAGCTTTCGCTCCGTTTCTTCATCCAGAGCGCTGGTGGCTTCATCCAGCAGTAAGATTGGGGCATCCGAAAAGATGGCTCTGGCGATCGCGATCCGCTGCATCTGTCCTTCCGACAATCCGGAGCCATGTTCGCCCAGAATAAGATCGATATCATCCACAAACTCATCCGCGCAGGCAATCTGCAGTGCTTTCTGGATCGCTGCTTCATTCTGGCTGTCTTCCGGTCTGGCAAAGCAGACGATATCACGGATGCTGCCGTTCATTAAGATATTTCCCTGTGGAACATAGGCGAACATCCGCCGGTAGAAGGCAGTCAGTTCTTCATCATTGATATAGCGATTTCCTGCGTCTACTGGGTACAGGCACATCAGGAGTTTTAACAAGGTGGATTTACCGCAACCGCTCTGTCCGGTAATGGCTATCGTTTCGCCTTTCTGGATCTCCATGCTGAAATCTTTCAGCACCGCTTCGCTGCTTTCAGAAGGATAGGTGAAGGAAATATTCTCAAAGCCCAGCTTTTCAAATGAGTTTTTGTAGAACTCCTGAATCGGAAGGATATCTTCCGGGATCACATCGTCGGTCAGCTGTTCGGCTTCCATCAACCTTTCTGCGCTGGCACTCATCGCATAATAGCGCGGTAGATACCCCGAGATATTGCTAAATGGTGCCTGGATCTGTGCGATTAGAGACATGATCGCGGTCAGCGTTCCGTAAGAGACCGTGCAGGTCAGGATGCCATAGGCACAATAGAAGATCCCAATCAGATACATTGCCCAGATGGCGATGCTAAAACCGGTATTGCAGACATTAGAAAAAGCATTTCGTTTCATCCGGGATGATTTGTGCCCGTCCATCTTCTCTTTGGCTGCCTGACTTGTCTGGCGCTCTGCGGCAAAGGATTTGATCACCATCAAACTGCTGATGCGTTCCTGCAGGAAAATGCGCAGTTGGCCATCGCTTTCCTGGATGATTTTGTGAAGATTTTTCAGCCTTTTTCGGAATATATACGTCAGAATGATAAGAGCGATGCCGCCTGGAATGATGATATAGGCGAACCATGGCTCCAGGGCGATGATCATGATCACCGCTGCAATAAGGCGCACGACGGTGCCGACCAGTCCCGGCAGGATCTCCACATACCCGTTTGCCACCACTACGGCATCATTCGTAAGCCGGTTGATCCATTCTCCAGTGTGGATGGCGCTGATGGCGCCATAGTCTTTACGCAGGATGTTGTTAAATAATCGTTCTTTAAACAGATTTTCGATGGAGGATTTTGAGAGTTCCTGCAGCCAGCGGTTCAGCGCACCGAAGCCAATCTGGACAGTGATCAGGCAGATGATCCATATGACAAAATGCCAGAATTCCTTGGATTGGTGGCCGACTGCGCTGTCTACCACGCTCCGCAACAGCAGGGAAAAGAGCACTCCAAAAAAACCAATACAGGCCTGTATCAAGATAAGTGCAAAGATATACCATTTTTTTCTGCCTGGCACCTGCCACAGCCAGCGCAGGGTTTGGTTGGGTTTCATTTTGTCGTATCGCGCTTTTTAAGGACTCGCCTTTTGGCGTAGCCAGGGATTCTTCTGCAACGGACCAAAAAATAGCGTAATGGATACAGATAGTTCCAAATCCGAACATAGCATTGGTAAAGCGGGTTTTTTATGGAGACAAGCTTGCCTTTGTGGACGAAGGAGGTCAGAACACCCAAAATGGCGCTGTCCGGAACAATTTCTATCCGATACGTATTGTCTCCTCGGATTTCATAGGAATCCTTGTTAACTTTGATGACACGATGGAGAACATAGTCCATACCGCGCTTATAGAATGCAACGTCATTTACCTTCAAGCGACCTTTCGGCACCTCGATGATCACCAAGTCTCGGTTCTGGTGGAGCAAAGGGCGCATACTAACACCTTTGGTCTTATAAATCAGTTTTCCATCGCGTACAAGAAGTTCTTCAAACGAACTCATTCTTCCAATGCCCCAATTTGCCGCAGGGTGTCCAATACCTTGTTCATTCCGGTGGAAAGTTCGTCCTTTGAGGCGTCATACTTGTT
>JAFZQZ010000067.1 GCA_017620135.1 Bacillota bacterium | reverse complement strand
ATGGACAGCAGTAGCGACCGTTTCGCCGGCTTTTTTATCCGGGCAGACAGCATCTACCTGATAACCCAGTACGCCGAGAGACTGGAAAGGAACCATGGTCTCGTAATCTTCCGTAAAATCACCGCAGAGCAAAAGAACTTTCTTAGCCATTTTGATACCTCCATGAATGATGTTTCGCTTTCCATAGAAAGCCTGATTTTATTATAGTCTTCCCTGTCTTATAGTGCAAGAGCATTTTATGCCACGCCGCCGATAGAAGTCGACTGGATCCGGTGCATACGGGCATAGCTGCCGTCCAGGGCAAGAAGCTCGTCATGCGTACCGCTCTCGGTCACGACGCCGTTCTCGATCACCAGGATCTGGTCGGCATTGCGGATGGTAGAAAGACGATGCGCGATCGCGATGATCGTGCGGCTGCCGGCGATACCGGCGATGGCTTTCTGAATCTGACGTTCAGTCTCCACGTCCACGGAAGCCGTCGCTTCATCCAGGATGATGATCGGCGATTTGCGAAGGATCGCGCGGGCGATGGCGACACGCTGTTTCTGACCGCCGCTCAGACGAAGACCGCGTTCTCCGACCTGTGTCTCGTAGCCGTCCGGCATCGCCATAATATCATCATGGATATTCGCGGCTTTGGCGGCTTCCTCGATCTCTTCCATGGAGGCGTCTGCCGCGGCATAGCCGATGTTCTCAGCGATCGTTCCGTTAAAGAGGAACGTATCCTGGAGGACAGGCGAGATCACACTGCGCAGGCTCTCGATCGTGACATCATTAATATCGATTCCATCGATCAGGATCCGGCCGCTGTTCGGCTCGTAGAAGCGGGAGATGAGCTGCGTCATAGTAGTTTTTCCTACACCGGTAGGACCTACCAGCGCCAGCATTTTGCCCGGCGGACAGTCGAAGGAAATGTCCTTCAGGACTGGAATGCCTTCCTCATAGGAGAAGCTCACGTGATCGAAAGCCAGACCGCCTTTGACATCCGTAAGATCTTTCGCGTCCGGTTTGTTTTTGATCTCGACCGGCGCGTCCAGGATGGCAAGGACACGCTCGGCGCCTGCCAGAGACTGCTGCATGCTTTCCAGCAGGTTCGCGAGACCTGTGACAGGGGCGTAGAAGAGGCCCAGATACAGCAGGAACGCGACGACTACTTCTACCTCAAGCCCTTCGCGGTACGCCAGGTAACCACCGAAGGCTACGACCAGGATCGTGCCCAGGGAGGAAATGAATTCTACGGCCGGATGGAAGACCGCGCTGATCTTCAGTGCCTTAAGCATGGCTTTGACATGTTCGAAATTGCGCTCATTGACACGACCGGTCTCATACTCTTCACGGCCGAAGGACTGGATCTCATGCATGCCCGAAAGATTATCCTGCAGCTTGCCGTTCAGTTCGCCCATTTTCTTCTGCGAAATGCGGAAGAAAGGACGGACCTTTTTCGAAAAGATGACACCGGAGATCATGATCAGCGGGATCGGCGCGCAGGTGATGAGCGCCAGCTTCCAGTTGATCGTGAGCAGGATCGTGAGAGCGCCGGCGAAGGTGACCAGGTTCGTGATGGTTTCCGGGATCATATGGGCGTAGAGAAGTTCAAAGTCACGGGTATCGTTCACGACACGGCTCATCAGGTCACCGGTCTGTTTATCGTGGAAATAGCCCAGATGCATGTGCTCAAGCTTGTCGTAAGTCTTTGTGCGCAGATCGCCCACGAGATACCAGGCGGCTTTATGGGCCAGATAATTGCTGAGGAACCGGAACAGGATACGCAGAAGGTACAGCCCGATCAGTACCGCGGTAAGGATCCAGATCTGACCAAGCGACGATTCGTCGACGCCGGCACTGACAAGCCCTGTCATCCGGGACAGCGCCCGCGGCGCGGCGAGGTTGACCAGTGTCAGACAGAGGGTCGAGAGGATCGCGATGATGTACAGACTCTTGTAGCGGATCGCTTCTTTAGAAAGGCGCAGCAGTAATTTCATAAAGTTCTCCTTTCAGGGAATGGAACAAAAAAGGGATGCCGACATAAGCTCGGCATCCCAACTGCTTGATAGAGTGATTATACCCACGAACGGGCAATAATGTCAAGCACAACAAAAAAACAGCAGCAAATCGTCATATGACGTTTGCTGCTGTTCAGTGTGTATTTCAGTGCGTGTCCGAAAGGTGGTTAGTCTTCGTCATGCTTTCTTGCCGAACGTTTCAGCGCTCCCTGCAGAGCATCGTTCCATTCTTCGTCAGCGATCCTGGCTTTTAAGGCCTCTTTTTTCTTAAATTCACGCTCAGTCAATAGCTCATCCTGCTTTTTCATGACATCATCAGCTTCTTTTGGCATCATTCTCTCCTTTCACCATAGCAAATTAAAGACCATGCAGTCGCCTGCGCCTTCTTGTTCTCTCTTGACAAGTGGCTCTTATCACGCTATTATCATAACATACGGAGGAACAAGGAAATATGAGTACATCGACAACAATTGGTAAAATATCGTCATCCATAAATTCCGTAGGCACACAGATCGATCAGGCGACCCGCCACGAGAAGGCTGCCACGCTTACTACAGATTTTCCTTATCGGCACAATCGTTATAATCCGTCGTCTATGCCGGGAAGGGTCTTTCCCTGGCATTGGCACGATGAAGTCGAGTGTTTCTATATCCGTCAGGGGAGTATGATCTACCGTCTCCAAGGCAGAGAAATTGTATTCCGGCCGGGAGACGTTGGTTTTGTGAATACCGGGATCCTGCATTCGACTCAGCCGGAAGGCAAAGAAGCATGTATCCTGCAGGTCCACATCTTTCATCCGGCCCTGATCCATGAGAATCTGCAGGACTCGATCGCCAAACGGTATACCGTTCCGCTGACAACGAATAAAGCTGCTTCCATTATGTATTTTGATGTGGAAACAGAACAGGCGAAGACAGCGAGAGACTGGATGGACGCAGCCTATGAGGCGGCTGAACAGGAAGAGGCAGGCTGGGAATTTACGATCCGGGAAGCCATGACCCGGCTCTGGCTCATGCTCCTTCGGGAAATGCCGCCGGCCACGGACGCGCAGCATCCCACGGACAGCGTCCGGCTGATGACGATGCTGCAGTATATCATCGATCATTATGACGAACCGATCACGCTGGAAGACATCGCGGCTTCGGCGCATATCAGCAAGAAGGAATGTGAACGCTGCTTCAAGCGGCAGATCGATCTGCTGCCTTTTGAGCATCTGATGCAGTACCGGCTGGATACGGCCCGCCGGATGCTGCTGGAAACCGATCGGTCGGTGACGGATATCGCACTCGGCTGCGGATTCTCCGGTTCCAGCTACTTTGGGAAGTGTTTCCGGGCCTATTACGGCATTTCACCGTCGGAATACCGAAAAGGCAGAATATGAGCAAAAAAAGATGCAATCCGCTCATATTTGTGATATGATAAAGAATATCCGATTTTTCGGAAAAGTTAGGAGATTATGATGAAGACAGTAGGGATCGGTATTTTAGGACTTGGAACGATCGGCGGCGAACTCGTACAGATCATTTTGAAAAATCAGCCGCGCATCCGCGAATTTTACGGGATAGACCTGCAGATCCGCGGGATCTTTGTGCGTGACGTGAATAAAAAACGGGCGATCGACACCACCGGCCTGCCGCTGACAGACAACGCGGAAAGCATCATCGAGGATGAGAACGTCCAGTTGATCATGGAATGTATGGGCGGTTCCGGTACCGAGCATACCTATCCGCTGATCAAACGCGCGATCGAGCTGAAGAAAAATGTCGTCATGTCCAGTAAGAAGGTGCTGGCACTGCACGGCCAGGAACTGCTGGAGCTGTCCAGAAAGAATAAATCGGTGCTCTGCTACGACGCGACGGTCGGCGGCGGCATCCCTATCGAAAAAGTCGTCGAGAACAGCTTCTACTATCAGGAGATCCGCAAGATCTACGGTATCCTGAACGGTACGTCGAACTTCATCTGCTCCAATATGTTCCTGAAGCACAAGAGCTTCAACCAGGCGCTCAAAGAAGCACAGAAGCTGGGCTACGCGGAGAATGATCCGAGCGACGATATCGACAGCTACGACGCTCTGTACAAGGCGGAGATCCTGGCCCTCATGTGCATGGAGCGCATCTTTGATCTGAACGCCGTCAGGCCTCGTACGATCCGCGGCATCAGCAACTTCGATTTCGAGATGCTGGAGGAGGAAGGCTATACCATCAAACCTCTGGTGAGCCTGGAGATCAAGGGCGAAGACCTGTATTACATCATTGGTCCGGCAGTCGTATCCATCGAGGATAATGTCGTGAGCGGCGTCGACGCGAACAATAATATCATCGCGGTGATCGGCAGCAAGAGCGGCGAACTTTCCTTCTCGGGCCAAGGCGCGGGGAAATCCCCCACGGCCAGCGTCATGTTTGACGATCTTCTGAACACGCTTCTTTACCGCAATAACTTCATTCTATACAACGGCGTCAAGCCGTTCCGCGAGATCATCGAGGACAATACGGCGCTGTATCTGCATCTGAAAGTCAATGACAAACCCGGCGTGATCGCCGATATCGCGGGGCTGCTTTCCCGTATGGGCATCAATATCGACAAGTTCATTACCAGAGGCAAGACGAATGGACTGTATGACGCCTTTGTCTTCATTTCCAATGAGAACAATATCGACCGGGACGCGCTGGTGAAGGGGCTGAAGAAGCAGCATGTGCGGATCCTTTCCCTGATCCCGATCGTCTACGAGGAGGAGATTTGAGAACCCACTTTCCAACGAATAAATTCCTGCTTCTTGCAGGAATTTTTCTCATTCTCGCGTGTGCGGCTTCCATCTATCTGTTGGGAAGGACCTTTACCATCGAAGTGGAAGGCAGTTCGGAAATGCGCGTGGAGATCGAGCATGACTGCGTCCGGCTGATGAAGGACGAGCCGGGGGATGGCGTCCATTACCTGACGTTCGAGTCGGTCCACTCGGGGAAAACCTTTGTCGATGTTTATTCAGGGGACGAATTTGTACAGATGTTCGTTCTCTATGTCCATTCGACAGGCGTGATCACCTACGACACCTTTTTCGGGACCAATGCCGGCAGCCGGATCATTCCTGTCGCGATCATCCTGTTCCTGGCGCTTCTCCTCTGGCGGCTGATCGGTGATTACCGGCGGGATATCCGTGCGGATTTCTATCAGCACAAAAATGTGCGGAACCTGGGCCTGATCATCTTTCTTTTCTCGCTCATGCTCAGCCAGTTCCAGTATGTATTCCGTTCGATGGGACTGGAGGACGCGGTACGTTCCATCATCACTTCCGCCAACGGATTCGCGATTTTCGTTTTTCCGGCAGCGTTCATCGCCTTCCTGCTCGTGACAGTGAGCAATATTCAGCTGATGCGCAAGGAAGGATGGAACTGGCGCAATATGCTGGGAGCCATGCTCGGGATCCTGCTGTGTGTGATGACCGTATTTCCGGATGTGCTTGAGAACTACCTGCAGTATCATCAGACGGTGATCGACGTTCACAATGAGAAAGGTATCCTGACCTATGTGCTGATGGCGGTCCAGGAAATTATTTTCATCATCGTGACGTATCTGGAGTGTATCCTGATCAGTTCGATCATCCACGCGGTGCGCGCGGCGAAGCATGTGCCGAGCTTCGACCAGGATTATATGCTGATCCTCGGCTGTCAGATCCAGGACGACGGGTCTCTCACGAATCTGCTGAAAGGCCGTGCGGACAAGGCGATCCGTTTTGCCCGTCAGCAGGAAGAGAAGACCGGAAAGAAGCTGGTCTTCGTGCCTTCCGGCGGACAGGGATCGGACGAAGTCATGAGTGAGGGAGAGGCGATCCGCAACTATCTGGTATCCGTAGGAATCCCTGAAAAGCAGATCCTGGTGGAAGACCAGTCGAAGAACACGTACGAGAACCTGCGAAATTCCGCCGCGCTGATCAGGAAAAGACAGGAGTCTCTGGCGGGAAAAGCGGGAAATTCCGCAGGCCCATCCGCGAAGGATACGGTCAAGATCGCTTTCTCCACGACGAATTATCATGTGTTCCGCTCCGGGATCCTGGCTTCCGAACAGGGCATCCACGCGGAGGGCATCGGAGCCCGGACAAAGAGCTATTTCTGGATCAACGCCTTTATCCGCGAATTCATCGCGAACATGTATTCGGAATATAAGACGCATATCAAGATCCTGTTAACGCTCGTCGTGCTGATCATAGCGCTGATCGGGCTGGTTTATATTTCCATTCTTCTGTAAATGGGGGAAATGAAAATGCCGCATCCTTTTTATTCGTGGGATTATCCGACGCGCGTGACGCACTATGACGACGGTTACTTCTGCTGGCGCGCCGAGATCGATCGCGATTTCGAGATGAACGCATACAAAACCACGATCATCGTGGTCGGGGGCATCTGCCTGTTTTTACTGGTTTTTTCAGTGATACTGTCTTTTCAGTATGGGTTTGACAGTTTTCTCTGGACCCTGATCCCGGTCGTGGTCATCATGGGGATCACACTGCTTCTGTGCTGGCTGCTTTCCCGGCACAAGGACAAAGCCCTGCAGAGCTATGAAATGACGGACGACTTCGTACGCTATGCGCAGGCGAAGGGCGGATTCTGGTCGCTGAAAAGAGCCAGAGAGATGACGATCACGGACAATTATACGGAACTGAAGGGAAAACTAGGAAAGATCCGGGTCTACTACCCCCCGGAGGACAAGGACCTGGTGAGTGGCCACCTGATGACACATGTGCCGCTCGGAACGATCATTCATCGTTCCTGAGTCCGGCAAGGAGAAATCAACATGACGAGAAAGATCCAACGATATAAACACGATTCCGATGTCTCCTATGCTTTGGGAGCGACGCTGACCTTCGAACTCGTCAAAAGTCATCCGGAATGGGTGACCAGGGTACTGATGAGTTCCTCTCTGGAGGAGACCGAGGGTATCGCCCGGCTGCGGGAATTGTGCGACCGTCACGGCATCCGCTGTGAAACGAATGACAAGGCCTTCAATATCCTTTCGCCTAAAGGCAACTGCTATGTGATCGGCGAGTTCCTGAAAAAGGAACTTCCGCTGGAGAAATGTTCGCATATCGTGCTGGTCAATCCTTCGGACGCCGGCAATCTGGGAACGATCCTCCGGACGGCGACCGGATTTGGCCTCACCAATATCGCGATCATCCGGAACGCGGTCGACTTCTATGATCCCCGGACGATCCGGGCATCCATGGGCGCGGCTTTCCATGTGCGGGTCGAGTATTTCGATACCATCGACGATTACTGCCGGCGATTCCCGGAAAATGAGCGGTACGCTTTCATGCTTTCCGAAGCGGCTCTTCCGCTGACAGAGGTCACGATCAAAGAGCCCTATTCTCTGATCTTCGGAAATGAAGCGACCGGCCTGCCGGATGAATTTGAAAATTTCTGCAGGCCGGTCATCATCAGACATTCCCACGATATCGACAGCCTGAATCTGCCGATGGCCGCGGGGATCGCGATGTATGAATTTACGAAAGAAATCTGGAAACAGGCGTAAAACGATCACAGCACCTGATACGGATGCCACTTGAGGAAGTCGCCGGAGACCAGCTGGTACCGGACGCCGTTCATTTCTCCCAGGATGCTGTCGTGGAAGCGAGACTCGCCGTGGGAGTGCGCATAGATGACCTGTTCGGCGCCGAATTCTTCGGCCATGCGGGTAAACCCGCTTTCTGTCTCCAGGATATCGGTGGGCGGATAATGAAGGAACATAATAAACTTCCGGTAGCCGTCTTCCCGGGCTTTTTCAAAAGAAATACAAAGTCTTCCAAGCTCACGCTCGATCAGTTTTCGGGCGTGGGCTTCTTTTTCTTCGTCCCAGCCGATGATCCGTCCGCTCCTGTTCAGGTAGAAAGGCCCCTCGAAGGTGAAGCCTTTGGTTCCCACCAGAGCATAATCCTCGTAAGGATAATAATTGTTCTGGAGGAAATAGAGCGGTGAGGCCAGACCTGCCGTCTGCCAGGCGGCGGAAAACCGCTCGTTCAGATGATCTGTCTTGGCGGCGTCCCAGAACATATCATGGTTTCCGCGCAGCAGGATCTTGCGGCCGGGCAGTTCCGAAATATACTGAAGATCCGGCATCGCTTCCTGAAGGGTCCGTCCCCAGCTGTGATCGCCCGCAAGCAGGAGCGTGTCGTCCTCGCGGATCAGCGCGCGGCAGTATTTTTCAAACTTCTTCTCGTGGTTTTTCCACACCCGGTCTTTCAACTGATTCTGTGCCTTCAGCGGCGCGGCGAAGTGCAGATGAAGATCGCCAATTACATATAAACTCATTACAGGCCCTCAGGACAGGAATCATCCTGCTTCACATTGTTTTTGCTGACTCGTACTTTCATTATATCATATTATTTCCTGGCATCCATATAGCAAATCTGCCTTTTCCGGTGCGCCTTATAAGGCGAGTTTTTCAAAATCACGCGTCTCTGCTCCGTGAAAAACCTGTTTATCAAAATCACGCGTTTCATTTGCTCCGTAGATTAGGGATTTATCAAATTGACGCGTATTTCTGGCCTTCTGACTGGTTTTAAAGAGGCCTTCTTACGCGTGATTTTGATAAATCCCTGTTATTGGCCGCAGCGACTGCGTTCGGTTTTGAAAAAAACCGGTTACAGGGAGCACGAACGTGCGGTTTTGAAAAATGGCGGATTTCTGCCGCCGCGTGATTTTGAAAAAAAGCCCTCTCAGACCGCTGACACGCGCAAATGCGAAAAGGTTAATTCCAGGGCGGACAAAGGGGCAGGAAAACATCGTGTTAATGCTTGCAAAGAACGGGGAAATTTGTGATAATAAAGTCAACATAAGATAAGGAGACCGAATCATGAAAACATGTCCGCGTTGCGGAAATCAGAACCCGGATCTCAACAATTTCTGTAATTTCTGTGGGCAGCCGCTGCCGGATGTCCAGCAGCCGCAGCAGCCGAAACAGGGCATCCGCAAAGGCATCCTGGCCCTGCTGCTGGCAATCGGCTTTATTGTCGTTGCGCTCATCACAACGATCATTGTCATCCTGATCCGAACAGGAGGGAACCCTAAGCCTTCTGAAAGCTCCAGACCGGCTCATGCCTCGCGCGACAGAGATGAGGATGAAGATGAAGATGAGGACGAGGAGGACGAGAAAGAGGAAGAAGAGAAAGACGATAAAAAGACTTCCTCTTCGGCTGAAACCAAAGAGGAAGAAAAGAAGGCTAAAAAAACATATGTCATCGAGGTTGATTCCCTTGGAGTCGAAACGACACGCTACACCTATGATATGCTTGGCCGAGTGACGAGGATCGAATATGCCGATATGCCCGATGGATATGCCAACAGCTGGACTACCTACCAGTACGGGGCACTGGACAAGATCAGCCGCAGGGACAAGTCGGATGGCTCCTATGTAGAATATGACCTGGAAGGCCGGGAGATCCTCTCCGCGGATGCATATGGCAATGTAGCGGAAACGACTTACGATGAAAATGGCAACATGATCGAGTCCATAGGTCCGAACGAGCATCACTATATGGAATATGACGCGCAGGGCCGCCCCACGAAAGAAACGGTGAATACCCGTCTTGCCGATGGGACAGAGACGCTGAAGATCGAGGCGACCTATGAATACAGTGAAGACGGCTTGTATAAAGCGGCGACAACCTACAATGTCGAGACCGGCGTGACCCGTTTGACCATGGAATGGCGCTATGATGAAGCGGGAAATGAGATCTACAGCCATATCTACAGCCGCTCGGGCGAGAACGATGTGATCACAGAATCGGAATACCGTGAGGACGGAAAACTCCTCTGGACACAGAACCTTACGGTCGATGGGACGGTCACCAACCGGGTGGACTATATATATGATGAATACGGAAATCTGATCCAAACAGTGAACGGTGGCACCGGCGTACTGGATGGAACGGTCACGTATACCAATGAGTTGGACGAGAATGGACGGATACTTCTGGTCACTCGCCACGAAGTGAATCCTGGTACGAACCCGCCCATCGATGCCACTTGGGTGACCGATGTGTATGAGTATACAGATCAGGGAGACGTTCGCTATCACTACCATTATACGGTAGGTGTTGATCTGAGCACGGACCCGTATTCGTTTATTGACGAGTATACGGAAAAGGGGAAAGAGTATTTTACCAGCGTGACGATCTATGTGTATGATTATGATGATCTAGACCCATACAGTCTGATCCCGGAACAGAAATATTAAAGGAGGAAAAGAACATGGCAAGAGTACAAGTGGGAGACAAATTCCCGAATCTCGCGATCGACACCCTGTACAGGGGCGAAGGAACGATGCAGGACCTTTTCACCGCGCCGAAGACGATTTTATGGTGTCTTCGCTACATCGGCTGCACCGTCTGCCGATACGACATCCATCTCGCGGCCAAGCAGTATAACGATTTCATAGAGAAAGGCGCGAAGATCGTTTTCATGCTGCAGAGCGAGAAGAGCGTCCTGCAGGAAGAATTCAAGGACATTCAGCTTCCGTTCGATATCATCTGCGACCCGTCGATGAAGCTGTACGAAGAACTGGAGATCAAGCCGGCCGAGTCCATGCAGGCCCTCGCGGGCGGCAAGATGGCAGCCCTCATGGCAAAAGGCGCCGCCGCCAAGCTCGCGGGCTTCTCCCACGGCAAATATGAAGGAAACGAGCAGCAGCTTCCGGCCATGTTCATCGTGGACCAGGAAGGGACGGTGCTCGAATCGATCTACGCCGAGAACATCATGGGCCTGCCGACGATCAAAGAACTCCTCAAGATGATTTGATAGGCGCGTTTCCCGAAGGGAGGATAACTATGCGTGAATGGACGAGAGAGGAACGATACCGCTATCTGAAGGATCCACAGGAGGTGTATCCGCTGTTTGAGCGGATCAGCCAGTCGAAATATCGACAGCTTTTCCACAACCAGGCGGTCACGGGCTTGATGAACGACCCGAACGGCTTCGTCTGGCATGACAACCGCTGGCACCTGTTCTACCAATGGTGTCCCTGGGGGGCCGTGCACGGACTCAAGTACTGGTACCACATCGTTTCGAAGGACCTCGTGACCTGGAAAAACCTGGGCATCTGCCTCATCCCTGACGATGGGGATGGCTATGACAATAAAGGCGCCTATTCCGGCTCTGCCTTCCCCATCGGCGATAAGATGTACCTTTATTATACAGGCAATCATCGGGACGCCGACTGGACGAGGCATGCCTATACCTGCCTCGCGAGGCTTGGGGACGACGGGTGGACGGAAAAATACCCGCTGCCGCTCTTCGGCGCGAACCCGAATTATACGGAGCATCAGCGCGATCCGAAGATCATTTGTCTACCCGGCAGCGACACCTACTATATGATCATCGGTGCCCAGACCAAAGAAAAGACCGGCTGTGCGCTCATCTATGCTTCGGAGGATCTGCAGCACGGATGGACGTTTGCCGGTGAACTGAAAGTGCCCGGATTCGAGCACTTTGGCGATATGTGGGAATGCCCGTCGATCGAGCATATCGGCGGGAAGGACGTTTTCCTGTTCTGTCCGCAGCATATGACCTTGCCGGGACGCGGCGGAAGCCAGAACCACAACGGTTATATCCTGGGCTCTATGGACTGGGATACCCTGACCTTTACCCCGGACGGACAGTTCCATGTACTGGACTTCGGTTTTGATTCCTATGCCGCGGCGTGCGCGAACAATCTGCAGGACGCGGACAAAGCGATCCTGATCGCATGGATGGGCCTGCCGGACGTTTCCTATCCGACCGACGAGGAAGACTGGGCGGGATGCCTGACCTTGCCCAGAGAGCTGACGGTCCGAGGACGTCGTCTGATTCAGCAGCCGCTGCCGGAATTGAAGAAACTGCGGGACGAGAGAGTGGAAACAGCCACGAACGAAGCCGGCGCTTTCCGCCTGCCCGAGGCGGCAGAGCTGGAGCTCGACTGCCGGCCGGGAGATGTACATTTGTCACTGCTGGCGGATGAGGCCGGTGAGGGCGGCATCACGATCGATTATAAAGAAGAGACCCGAGAGATCCTGGTAGATCGCAGCGGTATGAAGACCCGCTTCAATCTTTCGGAAGGTGACAGCCGTATGCGGCCGCTGGAAAGCAGCCTGTTCCACCTGCGGATCTTTATTGACCGGAGCAGTATCGAGATATTCGTGAACGACGGCGACGCCGTCTTCACTTCGCGCGTCTTCCCCACGGAAGAGGAACATTACGCGAAGATCACCGGCGATACGTTCATCCGGATGTGGACCCTGAAACCAGCCGTCAAAGACCAGTTCCTGATCTAGAAAAACAGGACCTGTAGCAAAATGAGTTTTTGTTACGGGTCTTTTTATTTGGCTGAAATCCTGTTTTCTATTCTGGAATGCCATCAGTGGCAGATGAATCACACATAATACCTGATAAATATCTGAAGAAAAACCAGTAAAAGGCGATTCTTGAAAGCTTTTGGAGTGTTTAGCTTTTTTTCTTATTTCGCCACCCAGAATCTCCTGTGATTTTTGGATAAGATATTCACTTGACAAGCTATCTTGTCCAGGGATTGGAAAAGATAATCTTGAGAATAACCTTCTTGCCCAATCGAAGCTTCAGAGGATCGCTTTTTCTGGGGAAGATACCAGTCAGATGTTTCTTCTCGCCCAGGATTTAGATAAGATAGCTCGTCAAATTGATGCGCCGCCCAAAAATGCAAAAATGTACTGGGCGGCGGGACTCGAAAATGCACTATTCGACCCAATGAGTTGGGGCGGATAAGAAAAAACGCGAGAATAAGCCCAAAAGCTTCTTCAAATTAGGCCATAATTTTGCTACAGCCCCATCTTTCGTCTATAGCGCGGCCGCCAGCTTCAGCGGCATAGAGCGCGTGCATCGCACGGACACGACATCATAGTTTTTCATTTTGGAGAGCGGCATCCTGTCCTTCGGATAGACTTCGAGCCGTCGGATCATCATCAGTTTATCGATCCGCACGTGCTCGGACTCACCGGTGTACGGGATGTCGATTTCTGTCACTTCACAACGGTAGAGAATCGCCGAATACGGTGCTCCGACATAGAGATAGACGATATCGCCGGGACGGATCTTGTCGCTGCCCTGTTTCCAGGCGATCTCTTCGTGTTTGGCGAACTCCGTAATAACATCATAGTATTTCGGGTTGGAAGGTACCAGCCAGAGCTTCTGGCCATCCGGACGCTCCGCGCCCTGGAAGCGGGTCAGATACTGTTCGATCGTCTTGGGATCGCACTCGGGGCAGAGCTTACGAAGATGGGCAAAGATCCTTGCGTAGGATTCGGAAGGTTTCCTTTTATATACCTGGGAGGTGAAAGCATCGCCCATGAATTTTTCCGGGGTGGAGTATTCAGCGATGCCCCAGCCATATTTCTGGCCGAACCGGTCTTTCGCGTAAACAAAATCACTGACGATCACATAGCACTGTGCCTGCAGACGGGAAATAATGGTGTCAAAGCCCTTTTTTCCGTCTTTTCCGTAATTTCCGGCTTTTTTCAGATCTTTGGACTGGATCGGCGCTTTCTGATCCAGCAGATCGAAAAGCATCTTATCTTTATAGGAAGCGAGCTCGTCTTCGTAGCGTGCATCGAAATCATATCCGTCACGGCGCCAGTTGGCAAAATCCGGGAAGAATTCGCGGCTGATGAAAACAGCCTTGTTTCCCAGGAACTTTCCGTAGGCGCAGCCGGTATCGCGGATGACCGGACCTTTCCACTCCCAGACGCCTTCTTCCGACTCGAACCAGGCTTCCTTTGCGACATGTTCTTCAATAGAGAAGCCCGGGATGGCGTTTCTGAAAAGGGGCAGGATACCGAAAGCCTCGACGGCCTCCTCGAGATCCTGCAGTGTGCGGATGTATAGCTTATTGATATCCGGTATCTCAGTCATTCTGTTCCTCCTGCGGTTTCACCGCATATACCATCAACACTTCCGCACGGCTCGTTCCATCCGCCAGATGGAAAGCGTTCGGAATTCTGCCTATTTCCTTGAATCCCATCTTCTCATAAAGTCCCTTGCCGCGGAAATTGCCCTCGACATATTGCAGCTCGACCTGTTCGACGCCCCATTCATGCGCGAGGCGCAGCATCTCTTCCATCAGCTTGGTCCCGATCCCGAGCCGCCAGTAAGCCTTGCGCACGGAAATGGCGATCCCGGCCCGATGAGCCGTTTTCAGTCTGTTCATCCGCGCGATCTGGCTGTTGCCGGCCAGCTGCCCATCGATGTAGCAGGAAATGCGGATCGCGTTCGGATCTTCCAGCCCGCTGGAGATCCAGTTTTCCTCGCTCTCCAGGCTCACGTTGATCTCCTGCGGATATTTCATGATAAAATCCGATTCCTCGGCGATACCTTTCAGAAAATCGATATATTTTTCGCCTTCACCCGGCCGCGGACTGCGGAAAACCGCCGTCTGTCCGTTCTTTAATGTGAATACGGTCTCTTCATAGATCATTTAAGTTCTCCTTCTGCCCGTCAGGCAGCCACGTAAACGGCGTGAAGCCGAGCCGGCCGCGTCCAGCCCTTTAATCCAGTTCCGCCATGCGGTTCCAGAGACGGTAGTACATACCTTCTTTGGCCAGCAGTTCTTCATGCGTGCCTTCTTCTTCAATGCCGTTTTTGTCAAGGACCAGGATCCGGTCCGCATCCTGCACGGTCGTCAGACGATGTGCGATAGTCAGGGTCGTGCGGCCCTTAGCCAGGTCCTTCAGACTCTTCGTGACCAGAAGTTCGCTCTCGTTATCCAGAGCGGAGGTCGCTTCATCCAGGATCAGGATCCGCGGATTCTTCAGGAAAACACGGGCAATGGACAGCCGCTGTTTCTGGCCGCCGGACAGCTTCACGCCACGCTCGCCAACGTAGGTATCGATGCCGTTTTCCAGCTTGTCAATGAACTCATCCGCGCCCGCGAGGTGCGCCGCTTCGAGGATATCCTCGTCGGTGGCGCCGGGCCGCCCATAGGCGATATTATCGCGGATCGTACCGCTGAACAGATACACATCCTGCTGTACCATACCGATCGACTCACGCAGCGACTGCAGGGTCACAGTCTTGATATCCTGCCCGTCGATCAGGATCCGGCCGTCCGTCAGGTCGTAAAAGCGCGGGATCAGGTTGCAGATCGTGGTCTTACCACCGCCGGAAGCGCCGACGATGGCCAGGTTTTCACCCGGCTTGATCTCCAGATTCAGATCGCGAAGCACTTTATTGTGATCGTCGGGATATTCAAAGTAAACATGATCGAAAGTAATGGCGCCTTCGGTGACAGAGAGAGTACCGGCGTCCGGCTGATCCTGGATCTCGATCGGCGTATCCAGAATTTCATAGAAACGTTCGATACCGGTCATGCCGCGCTGAAACTGCTCGGTGAACTCCACGATCCGGCGGATGGTCGCGATCAGGGTGGACACGTACAGGATATAGGCTACCAGATCGCCGGCGCTGATGACTTTATAGATCAGGAAGAGGCCGCCTGCGATAATGACCACGCTGTACATCAGCCCGTCGAAAAGCCGGGTGGAAGTGCCGAAGGTAGCCATCGCGTAGTAGGATTTCTTTTTGATCTTCTGGAACTGCAGATTGCCCTCTTCAAATTTCCGCTTTTCTTCTTCCTCGGCCGTGAATGCTTTCACGACGCGCTCGCCAAGCAGGCTTTCCTCGATGGCCGCGTTCAGCTCGCCCACCTGGAACCGCTGCGCTTTCTGCGTCGCGCGGAGCCAGTGGTTGATCTTGACCGAAACGAAGAACATGAGCGGCAGCCACATGAAGATCAGCACGGTCAGCAGCAGGGACGTCTTCGCGAGGATCACGAAGGACACCACGATCTTGATCGACGCGATAAAAAATTCCTCGGGGCAGTGATGCGCGAATTCAGTTACGTCGAACAGGTCGTTGGTGGTACGCCCCATGATCTGGCCGATCTTATGATTGCTGTAATACGTGCCGGACAGACGCTGCAGATGGTCGAACGCCGCACGCCGCATGTCGGTCTCGATATACACACCCATGATATGGCCCTGCGACTGCATGTAAAAGTTTGCCCCGGCATCAACCAGACGAAGCGCGACATAAAGAACAGCCAGTTGTACCACCAGCCGGACTGTCAGCGGGTCGGCGTTTCCCAGGGCGGAGTTCGTGAGTCGCCGCATGATGACGGGCAGCGCGATATCGCAGAGAGTGGTAAGGGAAGCAAAGAAGAGATCGAGCGCCAGAAGGCCGCGGTATTTATATAAATAAGGAAAGAACCGGCGGATCAGGGTGCCGGAGCGGTAGGTCTGCTGACCGTTCGCCAGACCGTCGGTAAACTTGAATAAACGTTTCATCTCTGTATTCCTTTCATTCGGAATTCATCTATCTATGATATCCCCAAACGCCCGATTTGGCAAGCACGAATCACGTCCGGTTGATGATGGAATTGAACCAGCGGTTCAATGACAGGGGCCCTCTCTCGCAGTACAATACGCTCAAAAGAAAAAGAGAGGTAAACAACATGAACCTGAAAGAAGCATTTCGTTTCCAGAACAAGATCCAGGCCTTCATGGATGAGGCCCAGCGGCTTCTGTCGTACGAAGCCAATATTACGAAAGTGGAAAACACCTACCGCCGCCACAAGGTCATGGCGGAGGCGGCGGACGAGACCGTGATGGTCGCGCCTGAGACCGAATACTATTATCAGATGACCGACATCGCACGGTTCCTTGTCTTCCTCCTTGGCGAGAAGGAACGGCTTTTCGCGGCGATCCGACGGGCGAAGGATCAGCTGGACATCGACATGGACAGCGAGGTCAGCCTGAACATCAGCCGTCAGAGCATTGCCCATACATTCAAACACATGAACGATCTGCGCAGCTCCGAGCAGATCCTCGCGAACGGAGGAACGGGCTATCGGTTCAACACCGACGGCAACCAGGTCTCCTATCGCTGCGATGTGAAACGGGTCACGACGATCAACTTCGATCGGAATGTCATTCGGACGGAGCTGAAAAAGCTGAACCAGGTTTCGGACGAGACTTCGGCGAAGCTGGACCTGTGTACGGTAACATCCCGTGTGGCGTACGAGCCGCCGTTCGATGTGAACGCAAGCTTCGCCGACGCCTTCGAGACGTACCTGGAAAGCAGGCAATAGAAAAAGCCGGCGGCCGTCACCGGATAGATCGGTGACGGCTGTGCCGGGGAAAGAAGGAATACGGCAGGATCAAAGATCGCGGATGCCGGTTCAGGTGCAGATGAACGATAACGCTGCACAACCAATGATGATCTGATCACCGGAAACAACAGGGAATGACGATCACTCTTCGTGTCGAGCATCAGTTGGCGCGCTTTCGTGAGAATCGTCCCATTCGCAAGACGCACGGATCCTTCTCGTATCCACACATCTCCATCCAACCGGAATAAATGCTTTTTTATCTAAAAAGTTTTCAACATCCGGCCGAAGATCTTCCCGCAGACGGATATCTGACGAAATCGTCAGGCACTGTCCTGCGGAGACCATCAGCCGGAAAAAGGGCGGAAGCCTTCCGAGATGTCTGCCGTATTCCTTCTTTCCCCGATGGTGATAATGATCCTGAAACTGGAACGATTATCTCTTTGCCCTCTAAAATGGGAGATAAATAAGAGTATAGTGTAACAAATATCTCCCTGGCTTGTTTTCAGCATTTGATTTATGGTGATAACGATCTGTATCCAGGAATGATTATCTCCAAAAATCACTCTTCCAGCTGAAAGATAGAAGAGAAAAAGAGATATTTACTTCAGATATAAGTTGATTATTACCATTTTTCAGAGTCATAAAACAGCGTAAGGAGATATTCATTTCCATATGAAGATGAATATCTCCTCGTATTTTGTGATGTGGATCTGTGTTTACTTACTTCTTATAGTCTTTTGCTATTCTCTTTCTTGTCCTTCTAAGAATTCAGGAGTTTATCGGTTCACAGTAGAGGAGCTATGTAATTCGTCCAGAGGCTGCTGATCGGCATGACCAGGATCATCGCGGGAATGAGATCGGCAAGAGGAAAGATCTTGACTTTCAGGATGGTCAGACCGGTCGCCAGCAGCAGAAGACCGCCGCAGGCCTTGAAATCCGCGATCATGACTTCGGTGGTCAGAGGGAAAATCAATTTGGCGGAGAAGAAGAGCGCCAACATGATGATCAGCTGAGGGATCGCGATCAGTGAAGTCGTCTGCTTGAGCTCGCAGGCGAAAATCGCGGCAGTAAATAGATCGAGTACCGCCTTCGCGAGCAGGATACTATGATCTCCGTCCATACCCGAGACAAGAGAACCGTAGATCCCGGTCCCGCTGACACAGAACAGGACCATGGCGGTGATCAGCAGTGTGTTATCCGAGTCTTCGCTTTGATCTGCGGGAAAGATCCTGGCGATCAGCTTGGTCGCGCCGCTACGGATCCGTTCGGTCAATTTGAGCCAGGAACCGATCGCCGCTCCGAGGATCACGGACAGGAAAACCGCGGGCATATTCCGGATCAGAATGATGGATGTGATCCCCATGGTAAGGGAACAGATGCCGAAAGTCATATTGAGCAGGGTTTTGATCCGCTCCGGCAGCTTGTGCCCGAGCGCGGTTCCGAGCAAGCCTCCAATTACCACAGCAATGACATTGACGATGATTCCAATTGGCATGATTCTTTTCTCCCGACGGGTTTTCTTCTTAGTTTACCCTATGGCAGTATCAAACGCAAGTTTGAAAAATTTTCTTCTATTATATATATAGTATCATTTGATCAAATGGACGAACCAAAACGACAAGATGTTGTGAGATCATAGGAAAACAGAAGGAAAACCAGGCGAAGAGGGCAATTGACAGCGAAGAGGGTTTCTGGTAGAATATGCCCACTTACTCTGTAAAGGGATAAATGCAGAGAAACGCCTGAAAAGCACGTAGAAAGCCGGACATGAAATTTCAAGATTTTCTTAAAAAAGTTCTTGACAATCGAGATGTATCGTGGTATTCTATATAAGCTGTTCAAAACGAACAGCGTTTTTTAGGCCCTGCTGGAGGCGCAAAAGCGCCGAAGCAGGTTTGTACTTTGAAAATCGAACAGTATAACATCATCTAAAAGATGAGACAAAGGTTTGAATTACCAGTCTATTCTTTACAAACGAAATTTTTGATGAACGAGACGAGAGTCTGAGTTTATCTGAACCAATAAAACATTAATCAAAGAGTTT
>JAFZQZ010000066.1 GCA_017620135.1 Bacillota bacterium | reverse complement strand
TTTCTTCTTGATTTAGTGTAATATTTAGCTGAGCCATTTGTTCTTCCTCCTCGGCAAATGTTGATTGTGGTGATTTACATTATACCTAAAGGTTGAACTTTTGGCTCATTTTATTTTTACACCATTATATGGGCGTGATCTAGGTGAAAGGGAATCTTTTTTTCATATATGCATTTCTTATCCCACTATTTTTGAATTTCACGAGAAAAATGGGATCATAATTGCATATATAAAAATTTTTATCCCTCGTCCCATTGATTTAGATGTCAAAAAGGGACAATAAAGCTCGATTTCTGCATTTCTTAGTCCCTTGGCTCATCAACCGGACGGCCACCACATTGCTATTTCAGCCTTTCCATCGCCGCGGCGGCCTCGCTCGCGGCTTCCTCGGCGGACATTTGCCCGAACCGGGTGCGTTCCGGCTCGAATGGTTCGATCATGAACAGACCGTCCGGCGCGACCCGGCCAAGCCGCTGCAGGATCTCCTTCGAATTGATCACGCCTGTCGTCATAGGAAGCCTTCGCTGCATGTCCTTCTGATCCTCGACGGCGACTCCCGCCGGCGCGTCGTTCAGATGGACACAGACCAGGCGGTTCGGCATCAGTTCTATTATCCGGACATCCTTTTCTTTGCCTCCGGAAGTGTACCAGTGATAACAGTCAAACGCGATCCCGGCGATCCCGCCGGCGGCGTCCGCGATACTTAAAACGCCTGCCATGCTGTGAACGAATTCCACCGGCTGCCAGGTCCGGATCTCATACGGGCCCAGGAATTCCAGTCCGTACCGGATCCCATAGGAAGCCAGCAATTCACTGACCGCCTTCACCCGTTTCACATGCCAGTCAAAGTTGACGTCGAATTCACGGAAACTGGTCGACCAGACATGATTGTAGGCATGACGGATCCCATACTTTTGACCAAGCTCCGCAAAACGGCGGAGCTTTTCCAGTCCTTTTTCAAAGCCTTCTTCATCCAGATCCCAGAAATAGAAGTCAGCCGGCATGGGAAGAAGTCCCCAGGCAAGGCCGGCTTCTCTCCGAAGGAGATCGGCCTTCGCGAGACGATCCGGATCTTCCAGCAGATCCATGCCGGGACTGATGGCCTGAAAGCCTTTCTCAGCTGCCAAAGGGATCAATTCCTCTACCGGACATTTGATGCCCAGCATGGAAGCGTCCAGTGTTTGCAGTAAATTCATCTTGTTCCCTCCATCCTTTTATTCATCAGTTTTCGGTAATTCTCCGCGACTTTCGCGGGACAGGGGTTTTTTACTTCATAAAGGAATCTTCCGGTATAGCCGACCTCTTCCAGCGTCGAAAAGATCTCTTCCCACGGATTCAGACCTTCGCCGGGAAGCCAGTGTTTCTCGTCGATGAAATCATAATCGGAAACATGAAGGCTCCGGATCCGGCTGCCGACAGAGCGGATATAGTGGACATTATCTTCCTTCAGGCTGTGATTCGTATCGAAAACCACGCGAAGCTCCGGGATCGCCTCCAGGAACAGCCGCATCTCGTCGGAAGTCCGGCAGAGGCATGTCCTCGGAAGGTTCTCCAGACAAAGCGTAACGCCAAGACTCACGGCGGTGTGACAAAGCCGGCCGATCGTATCGATCGCATAGGAAAGGCGCTCTTCTCTTTCATTTTCTTCATACGGCTCCCCTGAGGGATGGACGATGGCAAGCCCGATCTCTGCCCGGGCGGCGGCTTCCAGCAGTTCCGTCTGGATCCTGAGAAAATGATTTCGTACACTCGGATCCTTCGACGCCGGGTCGATCTCGGCAAACGGCCCGAAGGGCAGGTGGACCGAAGAGATCGTAACGCCCGACTGCGCCGCCAGCTGCGTGATCTCCTTTGAGCGGTTCGGAAAATCGATCACAGAATAATACGGGTCGATCGATCCGGATGATAGCTCGATATGAAAGATCCCGGCTCCGGCCAGCTCATCAAACGCGGCCGTGTTCATAGTTTCCGGCCGGACGGAAAGCGCCAGCGGCCATGTATTTCGATCAGACATTTTCTCCCTCCTAATGCAATCAGGTCATCCTTCCATGATTATACTACAGACTGTAAAATCTGCCTATTCCATTCATAGGTAAAATTGTGTATACTATTCCTGTTATTTTTTTAGGAAAGAGGCAAGTTCGTGCACAAAGATCGTAACAATCATTTATATACATTCATCGCGCTGCTGCTCGTCACAGCGCTGCTGCTCACCGGATGCGGGTCCGCTTCCCGGACTTTTTATTTTTCCGGCAGCGACGATCCCCTGGGGCTCCGGGAGATCCAGAAAATGGTTTATGAAGAGACGCTCTCCGCCTCGAAAGATCAACCGGACGACGAATCATCGGAAGAGAATTCGGCAGATCCCGAAATGACGGAAGCCGAAGATATAGCGGATTCGTCACAGCCGGAGGGATCCGAACAGGAGGAAGAGACCTCCGAACCCGAGGAAAGTACGCCGCTTTATGATGAAGAGGCCATGGAGCGCTACTATGCTCTGGCTTCAGGCATCCTGGACGAAGTCGGCTGGGATCTGGAAGCTGCCTATCACTGGTGTACGGAAATCGAATACTTTAACGCAACGCCGGATGATCCGAACCTCGGTATCTGCTGGTTCGCGGACTTTGGCTTCGACCAGAAACTGGGCAACTGCTATGTCTACGCGGCCACCTTTACGGTCATGGCCCGCCTTCTGGGCTATGAAGCCCGTCAGGTGGACGGTCATATCCTGGACTTTGAATATCTGCATCATTCCTGGGTAGAGATCGTCATCGACGACGAGACATATGTCTGCGATCCGGAATTCGAATGGCAGAAAGGCATGAACGGATACATGAAAAAGTACGGCGAAGAGGGATACTGGGAGCTGAACATGGAACTCATCTCATATATGGATGATCTTCCCGGCGAAGGGAGCATCGAGGCCATCGTCGAGCGCGGCTGGCCTGCCGAGCCGCCGTATGACGAAGTCGTGGATTATATCGAATATCTGCAGTATCTGGAACAGCAGGAACAAGGCGATGACTGGGAAGATCCCAATACCGGCTGCGTCGATGATGATGTGCCGGTCCAGTAAACCATCTGAGAAAGGAGGAGACGTTTATGTCACAGCATGAACCGACGGAAGTCAGGACTGCGGCGTCGGAATCTGCGGATGCCAGACCCGCCGCGCCGAGATATCCGTATCTCAGCCTGATCCGCGTGATCAGCTGTATCGGGATCGTGTTTCTTCACACGTATTATGCCTATGTCTCCTACTTTCCGGCATTCGCGGACCAACAGGTCTGGTCCTATGCCGTCCGAAACGCGATGATGTGGGCGGTCCCCTGCTTCGTGATGGTCACGGGAGCGCTTCTCCTGGATCCGGAACGTACCGTCACCTTCAAAAAACTGTTTTCCCGCTATATCCTCCGCGCGGTACTGGCGATCGTGATCTTCACCCTGGTCTTCTATGCTTTCGATCTCTGGCTGGCCGGCCGGTGGCCGCGGCTTTCGGATCTGGGTACTGTCCTTTTGAAGATCTATTCGAATGACAGCTGGTCTCACATGTGGTATCTGTACATGCTCATCGGACTGTATCTGCTGATGCCGGCCTTCCGCCTCATCACAAAAGGCGCGGACGAGCGGACGATGCGCTATCTGCTGCTCGTCGGGTTGATCTTTATGCTCGTTTTGCCCACGATCGAGACCATTTCCGGCGTCAAAAGCGGGTTTTATATTACTGTCTACACGGTTTATCCGTTCTATCTGTTTCTCGGCTATGCCCTGCACAAAGGGATCGTTCGGATCCCACGGTGGCTCGGCGCGCCGATGCTTGCCGCCGGGATCCTGGCTTCCGTAATCCTGACAAGGCTGCAGATGGTGCAGGGGATCGGCCTGATCCGAAAGCTCATCTCCAACTATTCCTTTGTCGTGATCGGTCTGATGGCAGCGGGGCTGTTCAGCCTTCTTCGGTCAAATAAAAAGACAGCCGACTCACCCGGTACGGGCGATCGGCTGCTTACGTTTCTCGATGCACATTCGTTTGGTATTTACCTGCTGCATTACCTGCTGCTGAAGATCGTGGTAACGCAGATAGCCTTCAATCCCTACCAGGCAGGCGGGAATATCGCTTTGATCGCCGTGACGCTGGTGATCTTCCTTCTTTCCCTTGGCCTTTGTTGGTGTTTGAGACTCATTCCGTTCGTAAAGAAATTCCTGTGATCAGTCGTGAATGACCAGGTTTTCGAACGCCTCTTCCTGGGCCCAGATACCGGCGCCGCGGCCAGGGGTCATAAAAGTACCGAAACCTTCCTCATCGATCACGACCGGATCGGAGATCCCGCCGAGAACGTCCCGGAAGACGCATCCCTGGAACTCTTTACCGATCAGCATGCGCTTACTAAGGGTTTCACTGCTGTCGCTTGCGTTGGACATCACGACAGCCAGACCCGAAGACGGATGCTCCGTGTCACCGCCCCTGGTCCATCCGATCAGATGCGGATCATCGAAATAATCCTGCTGCGGCCCGTAGGCATAAAGGCTCCTCAGCTTGATGAGTTTGCCCAGATTCAGGACCATCGGGCGCTCCTTGACCGGATTGCCGTAATAATCCGAATAGAAAACGCAGGGTGATCCGTCTTTCCGAAGCAGGATCAGCGCGTAGGCCAGCGGTTTGAACCAGTCTTCCACGAAGGACTGCAGGCTCTGTCCGTACTGGGTATCGTGGTTATCCACGAAAGTTACCGCGCTCTTCGGGCGCTCGCTTACCAGCGTTCCTTCCAGGATACGGGAAAGGTCATAGTTTTCCTTCTGCTCGGACGCTTCGAAAAAGTGATAGTGAAGCGCGACGTCGAACAGCATCATTTGATTATCCACCGTATCCAGGTAGTTCAGAAGCCGCTCGATCTCACCGCTCCAGTACTCGCCGACGGCGGGAAGCACCGGATAGCCGTTTTCACGTATATCCTTCAGAAGCTCCCGGTAAAACGGGAAGCTGATATGTTTGACCGCGTCCAGCCGGAGTCCGTCGATGCCGGTCTCGTCCAGATACCATTTGAGCCAGCTTTTGATCTCTCTTCGAACGGCCGGATTGTCCATATCCACGTTCATGCCCATCAGATAATCGAAGTTTCCAAATTCAGGGTCGATCTTTTCGGCCCAGTTTTTGTTTGCGAACCGGTACACCTGTCCGCAGGTCTTCTGGGATTCATCCCAGTCCGTACCGGAAAAATGCCGGTGATCCCAGATAAAACTGCTGTATTTTCCGTTTCTTCCGGGGAAAGTAAACTTCGACCATGTTTTGATCGTTTGCTTGGGCCCGATCTCTTCCAGACGGTTATTCGGATCATCCGGGACCACATCGATCTCTTCCACTTCATCACCGCCCATGCGGTGGTTCAAAACTATATCTCCAAAAACCCGGATCTGTGCTTCATGGAAAGCACGGATCGCGTCTATATATTCATCTTTCGTTCCGTATTTGGTCCGGATGGTCCCTTTCTGATCGAACTCACCCAGATCATACATATCGTAAACGCCGTAACCGACGTCTTCCTGAGAAATTCCTTTATATGCCGGCGGAAGCCATACGTCCGTGATCCCGAGGTCCGAAAGATTCGCTGCCTTGGCTGCGCAACGCTTCCACCATAATCCATCATTCGGCAAATACCATTCGAAGTACTGCATCATCGTTCTGTTCTTACTCAAAAAATCCCCCCTTTCAATAATTAAGAGATTCCGCGGAATGATACCACTAAATGTCGGTTTTGTCAAATTTTCTTATTTTTCCCGGTCTTCCGATCGCCCTTCAGGGCTGAAGAAATCTTGCTTTCCCGGCTTTGCTGTGTTACACTTTTACCAGATATTTTCGTCAAATTTACAAAAGGAGATTTGCCAATGTTTAGAGCACCCACCACTCCTGAAGTCTCTCAGCGTGAGATCGTAAACCAGCAGCGGGTCAGAGACCTGGCTGTCGAATGTATGGTCCTGCTCAAGAACGACGGAACACTGCCGCTGAAAAAACGCGGGAAGATCGCGCTTTACGGAAACGGCGCGCGCGCGACCGTCAAAGGCGGCACCGGTTCCGGCGATGTGTATGTACGTGAAAGCATCAATGCCCTGGAAGGTCTGAAAAGGGAAGGCTTTACCGTCACGACCACAGACTGGATCGATCGCCAGGAACAGGCTGTGAAGGACGAACAGGAAGCGTACAGTAAAGCTGTTATCGAGGCGGCGATCGCCGACGGCCAGACCCCGGAAGTCGCCCATATGATGCTGATGCTCAATCCTCTGGTCCCCAAGGCGCTGACGCCTGTCACCTCCGAGGATATCAAAAACAGTGATACCGATACCGCCGTTTATGTTCTTTCCCGCAACTCCGGCGAAGGAAAAGACCGCAGCGCAGAGGCGGGCGATTACGAGATCTCTCCGGCGGAGGCCGAAGTACTTGCCACACTCGCGAATGGCTATGACAAACTGATCGTCCTGCTGAACATCGGCGGCATCATCGATACCAAACCGCTCCGGGCCATCGAAGGGATCAACTCGATCGTTCTGGCAGGACAGATGGGCAACATGACCGGAGCCATCCTGGCGGATCTTCTAACCGGCGCGGGCATCCCCACCGGAAAACTGACCGACACCTGGGCAGAAAACTACAGCGATTATCCTTCCTCCGCCACCTTCAGCCACAACGACGGCGATGTCAGCGATGAGTACTACACGGAAGGTATTTTCGTCGGCTACCGGTATTTCGATACGTTCAACGTGACGCCGGCTTATCCTTTCGGCTACGGCAAGACCTATACCGACTTTTCGATCGAAACGGAAAGCGTGAGCGTAGAAGGCACCGAAGTCACCGTCAAAGCCAAAGTCACGAATACCGGATCCGAATATCCCGGAAAAGAAGTCGTCCAGGTATATGTGTCCGCCCCTGAAAAGGGCCCGGTCAAACCCTACCAGGAACTTCGCGGCTTCAAAAAGACCCGCATGCTCGAGCCCGGCGAGTCCGAGACGCTGGAGATCGTCATGAAGGCCGAATCTTTCGCGTCCTTCTGTCCCAAACATCCGGCCTGGGTCCTTCCCGAGGGTGATTACGTGATCCGTGTGGGCAACAGTTCCAGAAACACGCACGTCGCGGCGATCGTTCAGCTTCCCGAGACCGTCAAAGTCCAGCTGGTTAAGTCTCTATTCCGGGATCCGGAAGGGCCGGTCGAAGAGATCGTACCGCAGGGGAACCACTGGACCGCGCCATTCGAGGAAGAAGAAAAGGCAGCCTGCGTCAGACTTCAGCTGGATCCCGCCGCCTTCACCACAAAGGAAGCGGTTTATTCCGAACTTCCGGTGGCTCTGCCGAAGAAGGAATTCGACCATGTGCTTCAGTTCGACGAAGTCGTAAGCGGCAAAGTCAGCCTGGATGCTTTCATCGCGGATCTTTCCGACGAGGAACTCTGCTATCTGATGGTCGGAAACTCTGTCAGAAATAAAGGCTTCAACAATGTCCTCGGTTCCGCGTCGAGATATCTGCCCGGCTCCGCAGGCGAAACGACAGAAATGATGCTTGAATCCCGCGGTCTGAAACTCATGGAGCTCTGTGACGGTCCTGCAGGCCTCCGCCTGACGCCGGTGTTCGTCGAAAAACCGGACGGAACCTTTGCCCGCGTAAATACCCGTCAGCCAGATGAAACGCCGCCGGAAGGCATCCTGCACTATCAGTACCTGACCGCGATCCCGATCGCCATGACGCTGGCTTCCTCCTGGAATATGGATCTGATCGAGGCCATGGGCGATATCGTAGGTTCCGAGATGGAAGAATTCGGCGCGACCCTGTGGCTGGCTCCGGGTA
>JAFZQZ010000065.1 GCA_017620135.1 Bacillota bacterium | reverse complement strand
GGTTCGTGTCGGGATGCGTACCGAACAGCATCGAGTAAAGGCCTACGGAAACCGTCCAGTACTGCGCGTTATCCGCGCCGATGATGACCTTGGCGAAGATGAAGTCCATCCACGGACCGGTAAAGCTCATCAGCGCCTGATAAATGATGATGGGTTTAGCCAGCGGCAGGATGATCTGCCGGAAGATCTTGAAGTTCGTGCATCCGTCCAGCTTGGCCGATTCGACCAGCGCGTTCGGGATGACGTCGAAGAAACCTTTGGCGATCTGGAATCCCAGACCTGCGCCGGCACTGTAGGCGAGGATCAGACCGATCACGGAGTATCCCGGATGCGCCGGGTTACCGGTCAGGCCGATCGACTTTAACAGGAAGTAGATCGCGATCATGCTCATGAAGCCGGGGAACAGTCCGATGATCATCGTGATGTTCATGAATGCTTTCCGCAGTTTGAATCTCAGTTTGGACATACAGTAAGCCACGGAAAGGACAAGGAACGTGGAGATCAGACAGTCTATGATGGCGATCAGCAGGGTATTGAGCATCCAGCGCGGGAATGCTTTCGGCACACCGTAGTAGGTAGCCGTAAACAGATCCTTGAAGTTTTTCAGGCCGTAGTTCTTCGGGAAGAAGTTGCTCGTGACACGGCCGATGAACGTACCGTCCGCCTGATACTCACAGCGGAATGCGGAAAGAAGGATCCATACCAGCGGGATCAGCCAGATGATGCCCATAACGATCAGGATCGCGTAGGTCACGCCAAGCGATACCTTCCGGTTGCGGGACTGGCTGGCGACTCTCTTTTTCTTCTGTAAACTCATTGGAAAGTATCCTCCTCATTGTACGCTTTGCTGCGGCGGTACGTGATCAGCGTAATGGTCGCAGTGATGATGAAGGTGAAGATACCGATAACGGCACCGGTGTTGTAGGAACCCTGGTCAATGGTGACTTTGTACAGCCACGTGACCAGAAGGTCGGTGCCGCCGGCCTGGTAGCCGGTATACGTCGGTCCGCCTCCTGTCAGAAGGAAGATCGTGTTGAAGGAGTTGATATTGCCGATGAAACTCGAGATCAGGTACGGGGTCGTGATAAAGATAACGTACGGCAGGGTGATCTTAAAGAACATCTTAAAGGTCGACGCGCCGTCCACACGGGCCGCTTCGTACAGATCCGCGGGGATATTCATCAGGATACCGGAGGTCATCAGCATGGTATACGGGATACCGACCCACATATTGACGATGATGACCATAACTTTCGCCAGCGACTCGCTGTCGCCGGTCTTCAGTCCCAAAAATCCGATCGATTCTGTGATCCAGCCGAGATCCTTCAGGAACTGGTTGAACGGGCCGTACTCACCTAAGAGGTTACGGACAGCCAGCAGAGAAATGAACTGCGGGATCGCGATCGTGAAGATGAAGACCGTACGGAAGACTTTCTTTCCGTTCAGGCCTTTCTTGTTGATGAGAAGGGCCAGGATGATGCCGCCGAAATAGCAGCTCAAGGTAGCGAAGATCGCCCAGATGAAGGTCCAGCCGAGGACCGGCAGGAAACGGTTCTTGATCTCCATACCCAGTGAACCTTCACCGGTGAACACAGCTGCGAAGTTCTGCAGCCCGTTCCAGCGAAACAGGTTCGTACCGAGGTCGTTCATGTCCTGTGAGTTGTAGGTCGTGAACGCCAGCGCGATCATGAAAATCGTCGGCAGGATCGTGAAGACCGTCGCTGCGATACAGGTGGGCGTCAGCATGAGCACATGGAACTTGCCGTCCAAAAGCTCTGCCATATCCTCTTTGAAACTCGTCGGTTTTTTACCGATCTTCTTGTCCATGTCCGCCTTGTAGGAGGACGCGATACTCATGTTCCAGAGCATGATGTAGATGATGATCAGTGCAATCGTAACAAATCCGAACAGGATCATCAGCTTACAGTCGGAACCGCTGGTAAAGTGGCCGGTCAGCGGATCGAATCCGCCGCCTTCGGACAGATTCTTCAGCGGAAGGTTTGCCAGGGCTTTCCAGCCGTATGGCGTATCGTTGATGGACGGGCAGAAGATCATGACCGCCAGGATCGCGATCTGTAAAAGCAGGAAGATCGCGCCTTTGACGTACTGCTTATGATAAAAGTTGCCGGCACCGAAGATAAAGTGAGCCAGTTTCGTTCCCAGAGAACCATCCTCGAAGCGTTTTCTGAAGTTCGAGAACCTATTCCCCAGCTTTTCGAAGAACGTCAGCTCATGCGCTTTATTTTTCGGCGCTGTAATTGCTTTAGAAGCCATAATTTCCCTCCAATCGTTCAGGAATTATAAGGTCTCTGCTCTTCTTACGCTTTCTCCGGTAACGAGGCCGGGAAGCTGTCCGGGGTCACACCATGCATCCAGATGTACTCGATCAGGTAGAGGCCTTTGCGGATGCTCTCGAGCGATTCGGTCTCGGTCAGGATCTGGTCACCGGTCGTCGGATACGCGGTCTTGTCGATCATCGCGCGGAAGATCGCCGGGCCGTTCTTGGAGTAGTAATAGGTGTTCAGTGTACCGGTAATGAACGGCTGCGGGATGCCCCACTCAGCCATGGAGACCTGCATCGCGGCCAGGTTGAACTGGCTTTCCGTCACTTTGCCATCTTTGTAGCACTGCTCAATGTAGGAAGCTGCACCGACATAAGCGGGAACGTTCAGGCACTCCAGGTAGGAACGGTTCTGGATCTCCTTGCTGGCCATGTAAGCGATCAGCTCCTGCTCTTTCGCGTACTTGCTCGCCGCGGAGTTGGCGTTGATCATGAAGCACTTGCAGTCGGCAAAGGTACCGCCGCGGTAGACATCGCCGGCACTGACACCGGTCAGGCCTTCGCAGGCCGCTTCGGTCAGGGTAAAGGTCGGGATCATCGTGATACCGAGGTTGGACTCGCCAAGCGCAGCTTTCGCGGTATTGTAATGCCATGCGCCGCCGATCACAGCCAGGACACCCTTGTTGTCCTTATCCAGGTCAGCTTCCCAGCCGTCGGGTGAAGCCCACTTGAAGCCGTTGGGATCTGCCGCATATTCCTGCAGCCAGCGGACGATCGCGACCGTGTCGTCGCCCTGGCAGTTGCTCACGCCTTTGGATCCGCCGGAAACAGATTCTGCGCCTTCATAGATCTTTACGCTTGTGCCATGGTCCACTACGCTGGTCGCCAGCAGGGCAAAGCACATATTGAAGCCGTCGTCGCCGGTCACGGTGATGGCCTTGGTATTCTCACGAGCCGCAGCCGCCTGGAGTCCCTCAAAGGTCTTCGCTTCTTCTTCACTCACGAGCGCCTTGTTGTAGTACATGAACAGCGCCTGGGAGATATAGGGAACACCGTACAGGTACTGGTTTCCATCCAGGGTGGAATAGATAACTTTCTGGAAGGAAGCGGGATTGTCCGCCACGACCTGGTTTACCAGCGCTTCGTCGGTGATGGGCTTGGCACACTGGGTGGAAGCCAGCTTACCGATATTATCATGTGCGACCGTGTAGATATCGGCTGCTGCTGTGGGGTCATTGGTGATGGTGCCGGCCACAGAACCGGTGTCCATGCCCTTGACCTCGATCTTGTAACCGAAATCGGGATGCGCTTCGATATATTCATCGCAGACTTTCTGGTAGAACTCAGCAGATTCCTCACCGACCCAGACACGGATCACGCCGTCGTCCTTGCCGCCGCTGCTGCTGCCGCCGCCGCTGCAGCCGGTCAGCATGGAAGCTGCCAACACAAATACAAGCATTAAAGCTAAAAACTTTTTCATTATTGTATCCTCCTTGGACTAATGAATGCCGTTATATGATAGTTTCTCGATCACCATGATCCCGGTCACGAAGTCGCAGATCGTCTTGTTCTTCTTATTCAGGAGCATCTCCATGAGCCGGACGACGGGTACCATCAGGAACGTCAGGATGCCGGTAAAGAGATAAAGCCCCAGCGAATCGATCAGAAAGACGAACAGGAACCGGTAGAATATCTGATACCAGCGGGCCCGGCTGTTTCTCCTTTCAGAGAAAAGCATGATCCCGGTCATCAGTTTGCCCGGTGTCGACCTGTTTTTGTTCAGGTACGGCACGATCAGCAGGACCGGTATCTCGGCCAGGAGCGCCGCCAGTGCTTTCATCACATAGCTGTAGATATTCGCGGTAAAAAGCTCATTCTGATATTCCATATTGGAACTAAGAGCCTGTGTGACCGCGTCCGCGTCATTTCCGAATGCTTCCACCGTTTCTTTCTGGATCGCCTGCGCCGCGTCAAAATGGGTCTGATACGTTTTGGCGATCGGGGTCCGTAAAAGGATCATGGTAAATAGCATGAACAGACCAAAGATCAGCAGGATGTCAAATCCGTCCGCCACCATCCTCTTCAGAAGATAGGGCTTCGAGTTGGGACTGAGTTCGATCTGTCTGCCGCCGACATCTGCTTTCATATCAGCAGATCTTCATATCAATGGTCGTTGAGTAAACCGAAACATCCTTGCTGTCGAACGCTATCTTGACTTCCTTCTCGTTGAAATCGGGATCGACCTTGATCAGGAATTCCTGTCCGTCGGCTTCCAGTTTCGCGAAGCGGATATTGCTGTAGTCCAGCAGTTCGACAACCTTTGCAGAAAGACCTTCCCCGGCCTTGTCCACAATACGGATATTGTCGTTATCTACGCTATAGCGGTATGTTTTCTTATAACAGGCATCGCCGTCCACGGAGTTGATCTTATATCCCTGTTCCGGAGCTGCCTCCAAGGTATAATCGCCGATCTTGTAGAAGAAGTGCAGCACACGGTCACCGTTCTCCTTGACTTCCGTCTTGGTGAAGCGGCCTTCCAGGCTCTCCTCATCCGGGACTGCCTTCAGGATCTCTTCGCCGTTCGCCACGACATTGATCTTTTCGTTCAGCAGTGAGAAGTGATATTCATCACCTTCCGCCACATCTTCGCCGACCAGTGCGAACAGATAGCTGTCACCGTTCACCAGGTATGCCAGTCTCTTGTCGTCCGCTTTTTCGATCCGGGCTACCTTACGGGAGAAATCAGTGCCTGGCACGATCGATGCCGGCGGAACCGTCAGCTCAAAGCTGTCCTTGCCGCCAAGCGCCTTCTTGAAGACCTCAGGCAGCACCACGGATTCGCCCAGCAGCTGCATCTTGTCGCCTGCCGCTTTGGCCGGAATGGTATTGAACGGCGGGATCTTCTCCATCAGCGTGACTTCCGTCTCGGCATCGAAGAAGTGTACCTTGTTCGGATTCGGAACCGCGTAAACAACGTCACCGACTTCGATATCGTCGCGGTCGACGACTTTCACGATGATACTGTTGCCTTCGTCCTTCATCGTGAACTCGCCCAGCTGATCGCCGAGTTTGCCGTAGATGTTGGTCTCGTTGCCAAGACGCTCCACGTTCGTCACGATGATCTTCAGGCCGTCGGTGTTATTCTCGATGGAGATATGTTCCGGACGGATACCGAAGGTCACGGTGGTATCGCCGTGCAGGTAACGGTCGTGGATCTTGGAGACTTTCTCGTACGGGACCTTGATCGAGTCGCCGTTCGCGAAGGTCACGATCACGTCATCGCCGTCTCTTAACAGCTTGACGTCAAAGAAGTTCATCTGCGGCGTGCCGATGAAACCGGCCACGAACTTGTTGTACGGAGAATTGTACAGGTTCATGGGGGTATCGATCTGCTGCACGTAGCCGAGCTTCATAACGACGATCCTGGTACCCATCGTCATGGCCTCGACCTGATCGTGGGTAACATAGATGAAGGTCGTCTTCAGGCTCTTGTGCAGCGCCGTGATCTCGGTACGCATGGCGGCACGAAGTTTCGCATCCAGGTTGGACAGCGGCTCATCCAGCAGGAAGACTTTCGGGTCACGGACCAGGGCACGCCCCAGCGCGACACGCTGTCTCTGACCGCCGCTCATTGCCTTCGGCTGACGCTCCAGGTAGTCCTCGATGTCGAGCATCTTGGCTGCCTTCATAACACGTTCCTTGATCTGATCTTCCGGCATTTTGCGGTTTCTCAAACCGAATGCCATGTTTTCGTACACCGTCATATGAGGATACAGGGCGTAGCTCTGGAACACCATCGCGATATCGCGGTCTTTCGGTTCCATGTCGTTCACCAGCGTATCGCCGATGAACATATCGCCTGTCGTGATCGTTTCCAGTCCGGCGATCATACGGAGTGTGGTGGATTTACCGCAGCCCGACGGTCCGACGAAAACGATGAACTCCTGATCGGCAATATCGATGGAGAAATCGTTGACCGCTTTGTGCCCATTCTCATAGACCTTGTAGATGTGGGAAAGCTTTAGACTTGCCATAATCTCCTCCCTTTGTTTATAAAAGGTTTTTTTATAACAAACTGATGCGGCCTTCGCTATACGAAGGAAGCGCCGCTTTTTTCCAGCTGGTAGAGGATCTTGTCGATCCCTGTCAGCTGAGCATTGATCGTTCCGACAAGCGCGCCTTTCTTGTTATAGACAGAATGGACGTTGTCCTTGTAGGAAACTTTGCCGATCTCCTTCAAAGGGATCCGGCTTTTTCGGAACATGTAGCGCATAAATAAGGTACCATCTTCAATGTACGCCTGATCGGTCACCATCGCGAACAGGACCGCCGCGGAGGCCAGAAAAACAAGGCTCAGCATAATCCCCGCGAAGATCGCGAGTCCGTCCCCTTTGCTGAAAACAAAGAGCAGGACCGCGCCGATCAGACTGCCTGATAAGGCGATCACCGTAAAAACGAACGGCTTTTTATCGATCTCTGTACTGATGTCTCCGTGGCTGAACATATCACTCTCCCTTCCGAAGAACGATGGATTCGTTGCCCATCACATCGAAAGATCCGGAGACCTTCTCGCCCGCGTCACGCAGGTTCGAGTACAGGATCTCATAGGTACCGTCAAGCTCAACCGTCGTTCCGGTCAGCGAGTGGATGATCAGCAGGTCATCGACCGTATAGGAAACATTTCCTTTTTCCGAGGTGACCTCTGACATTCTCGATCTGATCTCGTCCCGGCTGGAAAGTCTGAGCGCGTCCAGTTCTTTCCGGACCTGGATCATCTCTTTCGTCTTCTCAAAGACGTCCGCATGATCGATCTTCAGCGAATAGTCCATCACATTGACAAAGTCTCCGGAGATATACGAGTTGCCCTCGTACTTGCCGGTATCCGGATCCAGCTTGCTGCGCATGAACTCTTCGCCTTCCTGGATGAACGGGATGCCCTGGGACAAAAATACGATCGAGTCCGCCTGCGTATAGGCCGCCGGGAGCCGGTCTTCGTTCATCGTCTGGACCAGCTGATCGTACAGCGTGTAGTTATCGTGGCAGGATACGTAGTTCAGCACCTGGCCCGGATCGATCGCCTGTGTCTTCACGGTCTCCTTCGAGAAGATACCGACCGCGCACATCGCGATCGTCGATGCGTCAGAGGAACTTCCCTGTACGTAACCCTTGCCGGGATTGTTCTCGCCTCTGGCCGCGTTGCGGATCACGTCATTGAACGCGCCTACCATCACGCCGCTGCCGGCGAAGAAATCCTGTGCCAGCGATTCCTGTACCGTCGTCTGCTCACTGAGTGCCGTATCGCTGATACCGGCTTTCAGTTTGGAAGCACCGCCGGTCCACGGCTCGCCGTAGATCAGGATCTCCGGATAAATCTGACTGCAGTCCTTGTAGATATCGATCATGGTCTGATTGTCGATCAGGCCCATAAGATCAAACCGGAATCCGGAGAGGTGATACTCGTCTGTCCAGAACTTGCAGGAATCCCGGAAGAACTTGTTCACCATGTACCGCTCGGAAGCCATCTCATTGCCGCAGCCGGAGCCGTTGTAGAAAGCGCCGTTGGCCTTCGTTCGGTAATAATAGTACGGAACCAGCAGATTGAAGCTTGAGTTCTCGGACGCGGCCGTATGGTTGTAGACCACATCCATCGTGATCGAAAGGCCTGCCTCATGCATCGCCATGACCATCGTCTTGAACTCTCTGATCCTCACGTATCCGTCATAGGGATCGGTCGAATAGCTGCCTTCCAGTACATTGTAGTTCAAGGGGTCGTAACCCCAGTTGTAGTTATCTTTGGACATCTCTGTCCCGGACTTGGACTCATCCACGGACGCGTAGTCGAAGAACGGCTGCAGCTGTACATGGGTAATGCCCAGTTCCTTCATATGGTCGAGTCCGGTCGATACGGTCACGCCGTCTTTGGTGTAGGTGGTGCCGGTCTGGGCAAGGCCCATGAACCTCCCCCGGTACGCCTCGTCCACACCGCTCGTCTCGCTGATCGTCATATCGCGCACGTGCGCTTCATAGATGACCGCATCCGTACGGTTTCCTTCGAAGGGACGCTGGTCGTTTTCCCATCCGGTGATCGAGGCGTTCAGCTTCGTGAAGTTCACGATCATGCCGCGGCGTCCGTTCACGCCGGCGCTTTTCGCGTAAGGATCGACGACTTCATTCGTTCCCTTGGCATTCGTAACGGTGTAGGTGTAGTACCGGCCATCCAGGTCTTCCGGGACCGTGACGGTAAAGATGCCTTTTTCGGCCTTTTCCATCGGATAGACGGCCGCGGGCTCGGTGTCCGTCATATAGTCGCCGGTTTTGTAGATGTTCAGCTTCACCTCGGTGCTGGTCGGCGCCCAGACCTTGAAGATGGTCGCTGACGGGTTTTCTTCGTTGTCAAAGGTCGCACCAAGGTCATCGCCGTCGTAGGCGTAGCGCTCGTTGAATTCAGCCGTATCGAAGTAATAGGTCATCATCAGCCCGACCTGGCAGATCCAGTCTTTATCGAAGCGGTAACTGACCGTTACGACATCGCAGATATCGATATCGTCTTCCAGGATGAGATCGACCTTTTTCAGGGTTTCATCATACTCGCCCATCTTGAACTTCTTATACTCTTCCCCGTTCAACGTCATGGAGAAACGGGGTTCATATGCCTTGAAGCTCTCCGATAAAGGTTTGAAGTAAACGGAAAGCGTCTTCGCGTCCCGCAGCATGGCATAGCTGACGATCGACTTAAGGGCATTTTCTTCCGTATCGAAAACGGTCGATTCGGTGGTGCGCACCCAGGCGTTCTGTACGCCGCCGGGCGTCTCCGGAAGGATCTCGATGGACCGGTCCCCGTCCGGGTCTTTCGACCAGTTGTCCGTCCGGACGATGAATCCGACCAGGCTCGTGCCTTTTCCTTCGGAAAGTACATCGAGACTCAGGTCGACATACACACCGTAATCGTCGTACCCGGTAAATTCATAAACGCCGCCGGGCCCGCCGTTTTCCATATCCCAGGCCCAGACGTTCCAGGCTTCATAGCAGGCACGGTCATTTTTGGAATCATCGTTCCGGCGGTAATGAAGGCGAAGGATCTTCGTCTTCTCCGCCGGCATGGATGAATAGTCGGTGTCGTCTTTTGTGTAGCGGCTGATGACGTCTCCGGCCTTCTCCAGCTGGATCGGCTTTTCGTCCGGTCCCTCATTACCTTTGCAGCCGGCAAGGAGGCCAAGAGCCAGGAGGAGCGCCATCAGCAAAGAAAGGAATCTTTTGCTTTTCATCTGCCTCTCCTTCCTTAGAATCCGCTGAGGTCATAGAAGCCGCCCTTCAGAAGGTCGCCGGTAATGTCCGGGCTCTGCTTCAGGACATGGGAATCCCAGTTGGTGGGATCACCGATCTTGTAGCCTGGTTCGAAAGCCGCGAGCAGGAATCCGGTCATGCCGGATGTATCGATCAGAAGGACGCCGTCCCTGATCTCAAAATCCTGGCTCCAACGGCCCGGTGACCAGCTCCAGATATAGAGTTCATAGTCACCGTTCAGGTATTTATCGGAAAGACCGATAATATTGAACCAGCCTTCAATCAGTTCCACTTGCCGGTAGGTCAGCGTCTGTTCAAAGACGTTATTGCCTTTTCTCAGATAGATCGTAAGATCGCACTTCCCGCCGTTTGTATGATCCGAAACCTTCACTGTCGTTTCCGCGTCAAAGGAATTCTTATTTGCGGAATCACCGTTGAAGTAGTAATATGCCTCATCGCAGTTCTTCGGTTTCAGTGTGATCTCTTTGTCACCGACGAATGTGCAGTCACGCTCGGAGATCTCGACCTGCGGATGCACATCTTTCGAACGGGTGATGACGGCCATGCCGTTCGCCTCAAAGCGGACATAAGCGATATGGTCGGAAACGACTACCTTTTCACCGGTCAAGGCGTCATAGTAGTTGCCCGTCTCCAGATGAGGAACGGAAACTTTCACGATCTTTTCCGGATCGACGTCGCCGACGTTCAGGATCAGCGCGCCTTCATCACCCTGACCTATTTTTTCGTTCACATAGATGGCGCCTTCCGCGGATTCATAGGACTCCGCGTCATAGAAGCGGTTATGGAAGCGGTTGCTGATCGCCACATATTCGCTTTCAAACGCGTAGGATCCGATCTGTCCGACGGTCAGTTCCTCTGTCGGCCGCGCCAGATAAAGACCTCCGAGACCTTTCTTTGCCGCGATGATCGACCAGTATTTGGCCACGCGCACATCCGAATAGTGGGTGTTGGTCGAGACATATTCGTCATGGCTCTCCACCCATGCGATCAGATCGGACGCATTTTCGGTTTTCAGCATCGCGCTCAGGATCTTCGTGGCATCTTTGGATGCAAAGACATTCTTGAGCTGTGCGGTAAAGCCGTCATCCGTGATCCGCATATGATCGGTATAAACGCTAAGGTCACGGCCTGTCGGCGAATTCAGGATCTCCCCATAGGCATAGAGATCTTTTCCGGTCTTCTCGTGGTAGTAGGCTTTCGCGACTTCCAGGGTATTGTCCCAGAAATCGCTCGGGTAATCGGGATCCTGCTCTGTCTCGATATGCTTCGCCGCGTCAAAACGGAATCCGTCGATCCCGGCGTCGATGCATTCTTTAAGAAGCGCAAGAACCCGCTCCTGTACATACGCGTTGGATGTATCCAGATCGGGAAGCGCGCCATAGGCATAATTCTGTGTTTCCGCGCCGGATCCGCCGGCATTCTTGTTGTGATGGAAGGTAACGCCGTGGCCATCCGTATCCTCGTTCCGGTTCGCGTAGATGATCGGTTCGTAGTCGGCGACTGCCGGGGAGACCGTGGGCGTTCCGTCCGCTTCCGTCTCTACCCCGTCCGAGTTGGCCAGATGGTTGACGACGATATCCGCCAGGATACAGATCCCGTATTTTTCTGCTTCACTGCAGAGCTCTACCAGGTCTTCCTTCGTTCCCAGCGCCGAATCATCACCAATCAAAAAGCCGAGCGGCTGATAAAAGGCCCACCAGTTGGAGCCCCCGCTCTTCGGCTGCTGCACCGGCATGGTCAGCACATTTTTGAAGCCGGCATTTCGGATGTTTTCCAGATTGATCAGAATGTCATGATAAGTCCAGTTAAATGCGTGAAGCGTCAACCCGTCTTCCGCATTTTCGGGAAGCATATCTGTATAGTTGTCTTCAAAATCACTGGCATCAGGGACCCTGTTACCGCACCCGAACAAACCAAGGCACAGTGACACGGCCAATACCGTACAGATAAATTGTTTGACGATTTTCATGTTTTGCATCCCTCTTCTGCGACGATGCTTCTCTACTCTATGTATATAAGGAAACAAAGGGGCCCAAAATGAGCCCCTTCCATTCTACTGAACTGAATTATTTCTTGACAGCGGTAACACTGACATCGTCCGCGCTGTTGAATACGATCGTAACCTCATAGGTACCATCTTCTTCCGCGACAAGGTTGTCAGCGCCATTGCCCCAGCTGTAATCCCATGCGCCGTCCGCACGTACTTTGAACTCGGTGCCGGCAGTCAGTTCGACTTCACCGGTCCAGGTCTTGTCGTCGACTTTGTCCATCGCGACATCGCCGTTCCAGTCATTGAAGCCGCCGATGATGCCATAGGTATGATCCGCGGGAACATATTCCAGGATCTCTTCATAGGCGATACCGTCTTTCGCTTCTTTCAGGACCAGACCAACGCCGTATCCGGGGTTGCCGGCTGCAGAAACGCTGCTGTACTGAGCGATAACAAGGGTATACACACCGGGACCTCCGATGACGACCGGATTGCTGGCCCAGGAGAATCCATACTCATCGGGCTCTTCCTGCCAGATCGGGTACCATACGGTATCCGGGGTCAGGGCTTCGGCATAAGCGGTCTTGGGATCGCTGATCCACTGATCTTCTGCGTAGACTTTGTTGTCCCCATCCACATCGACGGTGCACTGCGCGATCTTGAATGCGTAGGAACCGTTGGCACGGAACAGTTTTCCATCTTTCAGGAAGTTGGTGGTCCAGCCTGCATCGTTCGTACCGAAGATCAGTTCGGTCTTATACAGGTATTTGACATCTTTACCTTCCAGTGCCTTGTAAAGGTCTTCGCTGATGGCCTTGACATCTTTCAGAGCGATCGCTTCCAGAGCGGATTTCTCATAAAGATCGGTCGATTTGCCATTCCAGCTGTTTTCGGTTCCATCAGCCAGCAGGAACTGACCGTGGGAAACCCAGGACGCATGTGCGTCATCTTTCAGCACAGAACCGCCGCCACCGCCGGAGCAGGCTGTCAGAGACAGGACCATCGCGGCTGCCAGCAGAAGTACAAGAACTTTCTTCATGATTTTTCTCTCCTTTTATTGTTTTTGCCGTTAACCGGCTGTTCAGCCCCGTTGGAATCAACAGAATCTAAACATTAATTATTTTAATCGATTTTTATCAATAGTCAACAATATCTCATCGAATTTTAACAAAAAATTCACATTTTCGTGAATTTACCAGTCTGTCAATATAAGCTCACTATGTTTCTCTATGCTATCCTTTCTATGTCAGACAAATCACATCGCTCGTCTGAAAGCACATGCTCCTCGCAAAAACGAGGGTGTTTCCACCACTGCGAGAAGCTCCTCGCATATAGCTGGAAAACCCCACCCGTGCCCGTAGTGGCATCTGACTTTTCCTCGCAAAAAAGGCCCCCTTTCCACTGATGCGCGTAATATTACGGGCACCTGTGGGAAAAGAGGCCAATATGCGAGGAGGATCGTCCAGATGATACGGACACCGGTGGGACTTTAGGTCCTGGTGCGAGGAGGTTCTCCCACAGGTGGAAACCAGGCCGTTTTTGCGAGGAGTTATTTCATTTTGATAATATATAGTCGTGGCGTCAGGCCGCCGGCCTGGAGGCGGAAGTGTTTCAGGATCCGCAGATCGGAAGCTTTTTCCAGTTCCTTTTCCAACAGCCGGCCTTCCATCGTATAGAGTGCCGCGATCCCGCCGGGGGCGAGCCACTGAGTCAGATTACGGATCAGCGCCTCATACAGCGCTTCATTTTTTGTATGGTCACCGACACGAAGACCGAACGGCAGATTCGCGTAGATCTCATCAAACGGACGATCTTTTTCGGGAAGCTTCCAGGTTTTCAGATCTGTCTGAAGGACTTTCCATTCAGTCAAAAATCTCGTCTCACCTAAGTCTGTTTCATCTGCCGGATCCCCGGACTTTGTCTGCCCTGACAGGAAAAGATCCTCGGGCTTTTGAAACGCTGCCGCCAGGTTCTTTTTCGCGGCGCGGACCGCCCGCTGCTCGATATCCAGCCCGACCAGTTCCAGCGGACGCTTCGTGTCCGCTTCTGCCCGTTCGATCAGAAGCGTCCCGCTGCCGCAGCAGGGATCCAGGATCCGCCGCGGCGATGCCGGGCGGCTCGAAGGCTCAGCCTCCGCCTGAAGGGCCGGATCGTCAGCCGTTTCTTCCCTGTCTGTCCGGTACGGAGCGGTCAGCCGCATGATCATCGCGGCGTTAGCCGGATGGATCGAAGCCGGGATGGCTTCTTTCCGGTAAACAAAGCGCTCATCCGGCGCGCAGCAGAACTTCAGGAACCAATGTAACGCCGGCAGATCGTTCGGACCTGCGTACACGGCCAGTTTTTCCGTTTCGACCCGTACTTCCACCTCATAGGAAGACGGATCGTTGATCAAAGCGGATCCGGCTGTCTCTTCGATCTGCTCGATCAGCCGCCGGATCTTATAGCCGCGTCCCTCATGGGAAGGCTTTTCTTTATTGGCCGCGCCCGGTCCCGAGGTCTTCAGTTCGATCCGGTAGCGGTACGGGTCTTCTCCGGTAAGACAGGTATGGCACAGCGGCAGGATCTCTTCCGGTCCACTGATCGGGACCAGCACTTCCAGCCAGGTCCTGTCCTGCTGCAGCAGCTGCCGGACAGATTGCTGCGAAGAAGCGACCTTCGCTGCGGAGATCTTTCTTTTCCGTTCACCGAGCGCGGTCACCAGGATCAGGTCGCGGTCCGCCGGAAAGTCCGAAAACCGACCGTCGCCGGAGCCGGCCGCGCCTGGTTCTGTTGCGCGATGCGCTGCCTGGGAGCCTCCCGCGCCGAGGCGGGCTTTACGCAGGGCTTCTTTCTCTTCGGCCGCGTGTTTTTCCAGCGTGTCTTCCGGCACGCTGTAATCGTCCAGAAGACGCGCGAATCCCATGGATCCGATCGCCAGGATATAAGAAGGCCGGATCATCTGGACCTGTTCTTCCGAAAGCAACTCCCGCAGTCTCCCGGCCAGGACCGGAGATGACGATGCTGTATATAGTTCGCCCACCACCCGGGCTGTATTCTTCCGGACTTTGGCTTCCCGGCTTCCAAGCAGTGTCAGCCAGAAAGATTCCGGCGTTTCACGGAGGATCTGTTCCCTTGGGGCTTTTTTTCTGACCAAAGGAACCAAAAGGCTCAGAGCCTGCGCGATATTCCGCGGGTCCTGAGCCTCTTTCTCTTTTCTGACTTCCTGAAAAAGACCGGCAAGAAGAAGGCGCGCTTCACGCACCGCTTCCTTCGCGTCCGATTCATTCCGTCTGTTTGCCAAAGTGAGCCTCCAGTAGTTTTTTACCGCTGTCCCGATCGACATACAGCGTGGCATGCGGGTGGATCCGCATGATCGTCGCCGGTACTTTTTCACGGATCTCTCCGAGTACCGTCAGTCCCACCGCCTCTTCCTTCGTCGCCGCCGGTACCATGCAGAAAAGCTCTCCCGCTCCGGCAAGAGCGGGGACCGTAAGTGTCAGAGCGTGGGTCGGCACTTCCTCGATGCAGGCAAAGCAGCCGTCATGCACCTGCTGCATCCGGCAGCGCTCATCCAGCGAGACCAGCTTTACCATGGCCGGATCGTCAAATCTGGCGACATGCGGATCATTGAACGCGATATGGCCGTTCTCACCGATCCCCAGGAAAACCAGATCCGCCGGATCTTCCTCCAGAAGTCGGCTGTACCGTTCGATCTCGGCAGCCACTGCCGCCTCGTCCGGTGCGTATTCCCGGCTGGCCCGAAGATATTCTACTTTTCCGAAAGGTACTTTCTCGAAGATCCCTCTTCGAAGAAAGTTGCCGAATCCCTGCGGTGCGTCTTCCGGAAGACCGACATATTCGTCCATATGATACGCGTGTACCTTCGAAAAATCGATCCTTCCGCCCCGGCGGGAATCTTCCTCGCACAGTGCCGCCAGAAATTCGTTCTGTGACGGTGCCGCGGCGAAGATCACCGAGCAGTAGCCCTTTTCGTCGATCACCCGCTTCACGGCCGCTGCCGCATCGGATGCCGCCGCTTTGCCGAGCGCGGCCCGGTCCTCATATATCCGGACGTTCAGCCGTCCGGCCTTTCCTTCCGCGATCATCCTGCTGTCCTCAGCGGATCAGCCGTGCAGGCCGCGTGCCTGACGGTCCATATCCTCGACGACGATATCATAGATCTCGCCGAGCGTTGAGCAGTATTCCAGCACTTCCCAGGGCTTATTCGTGTGGAAATGGATCTTGATCAGATCCTCGTCGCCGACTGCCAGCAGACAGTCGCCTTCGAAATGCTCCAGGAAATAATCATGGATCTCATCCTCATCGAGGTCTTCGCCTTCGATGAGCAGCTGGGTATCATATCTCGGATCTACCATTTTTTCACCTCACATGTTTTGATCAACCGGACGTCCGGCTGTTTATAGACTCTCCGGAACCTTCTGATCGATCTGATCCTGAAGGGTCCTGATGATCTCTTTGACTTTGCTAAGCGCTTCCGCTACCGGAACTTTTACCTGAATGGACTTGTCGCGGGTCGAGATCTCGATCTCGCCGTTCGCCAGGTTCTTGGGGCTCACGATCACGCGGACCGGCGCGCCAAGAAGATCCGCGTCGGAGAACATGGCGCCCGGACGGATGTCACGGTCGTCATACAGGGTATCCACCCCGGCCTTCTCCAGGGCTTCGTACAGCTCCTCGGAGATCCGCTTCGTCTCGGGATCGTCGGCTCTCAGGCAGCATACCTCCGCGCTCCAGGGAGCGATGCTGATCGGCCAGATCGGTCCGAACTTGTCATGGCTGGCTTCCGCGATGGAAGCGGCCAGACGTCCCACGCCGATGCCGTAGCATCCCATGATGGGATACTGGCTGTTGCCGTCCGCGTCGGTATAGGTCATGTTCATGGACTTGGAATATTTGATCCCGAGCTGGAAAATGTTGCCCACCTCGATGCCGCGGGAAACGGTCAGATGCGGCTGTCCGCAGACCGGGCAGATGCCGCCGGCGAACGCCTTCGCGATATCCACGAACTGTGCGCCGGGCACATCTCTGTTCATCGACAGGCCGGTATAGTGATAATCCTTGTCGTTCGCGCCGCAGATCATATCGACGGCGTTTTCAAGTGAACGGTCGAAAACCACCTTCACTTCGGAAGAGATCCCCACGGGACCGATGAATCCGGCCACGACAGGACTGTCTTCGGTAACGAATGCCGGGTGGATGTTCTCACCCAGACAGTTGGTCAGTTTGGTCTCGTTGACTTCCAGATCGCCGCGCAGGAAGGCTACGACGAATTTATCTTCCGCGTTCGTCTGATAGACGACGGCCTTTACGGAATGCTGGCTGTCGCCGTGCAGATATTCCACCACTTCTTCAATGGTCGCCTTGCCGGGCGTGGAGACCTTCTCCAGCGCAGCTGCCTCGTCCGGCTGATCGGCAGGCGCCATGATGTTTTCGGCGGCTTCCATGTTCGCGCGGTATCCGCAGTCCGGACAGATGACGATACTGTCCTCGCCGATATCGGTCAGCAGCATGTATTCATGGCTGACGGAACCGCCCATCATACCGGAATCGGACTTGACCGCGATGACTTCCGGCGCGCCGGCGCGCGCGTAGATGCGCTCGTAAGCCCGGTAGCAGCGGGCATAGTATTTCTCCAGATCTTCCTGGGAGGTATGGAAGGAATAGCCGTCCTTCATGGTGAACTCACGCACGCGGATCAGTCCCGCACGCGGTCTTGCCTCGTCACGGAACTTGGTCTGGATCTGATAGATCATAAAAGGATAGCGGTTGTAGGTGCTGCCGTATTCACGGACCAGCTGCACCGCGGCTTCCTCGTGCGTCATACCAAGTACCATGGGGGTACCGTTGCGGTCGTCGAAACGGGCCAGTGTGTTGTCCACGGACTGATAGCGGCCGCTCTCCATCCACAGACTGCCGGGCAGCACGACCGGGAACAGGACTTCCTGCCCGTCGATCCGGTCCATCTCCTCGCGGATGATGGCTTCGATCTTCTGCGTCACGCGTCTGGCCGGCGGGAACAGGCTGAAGATACCGTTCGCTACCTGCTTGATATAGCCGCCGCGCACCATCAGCGCATGGCTGTCGACCACACAGTCGGAGGGACGCTCCTTAAAGCGCTCGCCGACCAGATTCTTCACTTTCATTTCCTTACCTCCGGGATTAAAGCTCTTTCTTGATCAGGTTGTAATATTTCAGACCGTTCTTCTGGCCGTATTTGCCGATGATCGCACGGTAGATCACGGATTTCCTCTGCGGCTGCGGATACAGATCGCTCACCTTCTGCCGGATAAAGCTGCGGATGCCGGGATCGACTTTCTCGCGCTCGAAGATCGCGGAAAGATGGTTCATGAGTTCCGCCGGAGCCTTGGCCTTTTCCGTCTGTTGAGCGGGTTGAGGCTGCGGCTGCTGCGGCTGGGCGGGCTGGACTGGAGCGGCTGTTACCGCTGCGGAAGGCGCGGAAGCGTTCTGCCCTGAAGCAGACACGGCCGGTGCCTGTGTATTCTGCGCCACAGGTGCGGAAGTTTCTTTTGGTTCCGCCGCTGCCTTGGATTTCCTGCCTCTGCGGGAAGATGTCTTTTCTGTTTTCTCAGCATTCTGTTTGGCCGCTTTCTTGGCCTGTTCGGTGTCGACGGTCTGTCTCTCCACCTGATAGCCGCGGGTCTTCCAGAAATTCACGACGCCGTCATAGTCGCCGTCGTTGCTGATGATGATGTAGTTCGCGCTCTTACCAAGATCCGCGATCGCGAATCCAAGGTACGAGACCAGCAGCAGATCCAGTGCCTGCTTGCCGGTCTGTGAGCGGATGACCTGCAGGGTCGCCTGCAGTTCGGAAAGTGAATCAAGATCCAGCTTGGCCGCGTTCGCGGTATACACGATGATCAAAAGATCCCGGTCCGTGGTCTGGATGGACTTGATCCCATATTCACGTGTATTCTCAAAATCGATCAGATACACGTTTCTTTTTGTGTCAAATGGTGCCATATATACTTACTCCTTAAAATGATCAAACCAATGATGATCCATAGTTCAACTGTTAAGGATACCACAAATCCCGGAAAAAAGAAAGAGGAAAGAATGATTATCACTTTTTCTGTATATTTATTCATCCGCTCCCGCAAAAACGAAAACTGCACAAAGCCAGATAATATAGGACTTTTCTCTTGTCTGATTTTCACGAAATTCACAAAACGCATGAATATTTATTGACTATTCGCGAAAATTATTGCATAATGGATGTCAACTCTCATAGGGCGAACTTCGTCCCTGACCAAATTCCGACAGAAGGAGGACCTCATGGCAGTTAACGTATTCATCGACGGCAGCGCCGGGACCACCGGCCTTCGTATCCGGGAAAGGCTTGGGAGCCGTCCGGATCTTACCCTTCTCACCCTTCCGGAGGAGAAAAGAAAAGACCTTTCCGCCAGAGAAAAGATCCTGAACGACTGCGATATCGCGTTCCTCTGCCTGCCGGACGCCGCGGCCATCGAAGCCGCCAACCTGATCAAAAATCCGAACGTGATCGTTCTCGATACATCGACCGCTCACCGGACAGATCCCGGCTGGACCTACGGTTTTCCGGAACTGTCCGATGCGCACAAAAAAGCGGTGGCAGGGTCCAAAAGGATCGCCGTCCCCGGTTGCCACGCTTCCGGATTCATCGCCCTGATCTATCCGCTCGTCGCTGCCGGGATCGTCGCGAAAGACACATTTCTCGCGGCCACTTCCCTCACCGGCTATTCCGGCGGCGGAAAGAAGATGATCGCGCAGTACGAAGATCCCGAAAGACCTCTCTCCTACGATTCACCCAGACAGTACGGCCTTTCGCAGACGCATAAACATCTGCCGGAAATGGTCGCGGTCACGGACCTTCAGACAGCCCCGGCCTTTTCTCCCATCGTCGCGGATTTCTACAGCGGCATGGAAGTGACCATCCCGCTCCTCACCGATCAGTCAGACGCGATCAAAAAGATCTACCGGGATCTTTATCAGGGCCCGATCGTATATTATAAGGAAGATTCCCCTGCCGACGGTTTCCTCGCGGCAAACGCGCTGTCCGGTAAAGATACCATGCAGATCCGGGTTTTCGGAAACAGCGAACGGGTGCTGCTTTCCGCACTCTTCGACAACCTCGGCAAAGGCGCTTCCGGCGCCGCCATAGAGTGCATGAATCTGGCGCTCGGCCTTCCGCCCGAGACCGGCCTCGTCCTATAAAACGATCCACAGAAAATATATACCCAAAGGAACAGATATGGAACCATTCACCATCCACACCATGACCATCCAGGACTACGATGAAGTCAAGGATCTCTGGATGAGCATCAAAGGCTTTGCCATCCGCAGCATCGACGATTCCCGCGAAGGAGTTGAACGCTTCTTAAAACGCAACCCGACGACCTCGGTCGTCGCCCGCTGCGATGGAAAGGTCGTCGGCGCGATCCTCTGCGGCCACGACGGACGCCGCGGATGCCTCTATCACGTATGCGTGCGGGAGGGTTACCGGCGAAGAGGGATCGGCAAGGCGATGGTCACCCAGTGCATGCGCACCCTCCAGGCCGAAGAGATCAGCAACGTCTCGCTGATCGCCTTTACCACCAACGATGTCGGCAACGCCTTCTGGAAAGAGATCGGATGGAAGAAACGGCCGGATTTCAACTATTATAACTTTATCCTTAACGAAGCCAATATTATTCGTTTCAATCAATAAGACGAGGTGATTTTCATGATCAAAGTGATTCCCGGCGGCGTGACCGCCCCGAAGGGTTTTGAAGCAGCCGGTATCGAGGCCGGTATCAAGTACGAAAACCGCAAGGATATGGCGCTGATCTATTCCACTCTGCCATGTGTAGGCGCGGGCACCTTCACCAGCAACATCGTGAAGGCGGCGCCGGTAAAATGGGATAAAAAGCTCATCGAAGAAAGCCCGTTCATTCAGGCTGTCGTCGTCAATACCGGTATCGCGAACGCCGGAACCGGCGCGGGCGGTATGAAATGCGCTATGGATACCGCGGCGGAGGCGGCCGGACTGCTCGGCCTTCCCACCGACGCCGTGCTCGTCGGATCGACCGGCGTCATCGGGCCGCTGCTTCCCATGGACCGCATCAAGGCCGGGATCGCCAAGCTGGTTCAGAAAAAGGCCGCCACCCCGGAAGCCGGCGCGGACGCCGCGAGAGCGATCATGACCACCGACACGCATCCCAAAGAGTACGCGGTGCAGCTTCAGATCGGCGGGACGACGGTCACCCTCGGGGCCATCTCCAAGGGGTCCGGCATGATCCATCCCAACATGTGCACCATGCTGAGCTTCGTCTGCACAGACGCGGTGATCTCCAAAGAGACCCTCACTCCACTGGTGAAAGAAAGTGTCGTGGACACCTATAACATGATCTCCGTGGACGGCGACACCTCCACCAACGATACCTTCGTGGTCATGGCGAACGGCGCCGCGGGAGGTCCCGAGATCCTGCCCGGTACGGCGGAATATGAAGCTTTCAAAGAAGCTCTGCTGATGATCAACGAACATCAGGCCAAGGCACTTGCCGGCGACGGCGAAGGCGCGACGGCGCTGGTGGAATGCCAGGTCATTCACATGGACACGAAGGAAAATGCCAAACTGCTCGCCAAATCGGTCATTTCCTCCAGCCTGACCAAGGCCGCTATCTTCGGTCATGACGCCAACTGGGGACGGATCCTCTGCGCCATGGGCTATTCCGGCGCGATGTTCGACCCGGATGATCTGGCGATCTGGATCGAGGCAAATGATGAGAAGATCCTCCTCTGTGAGAACGGCGTCGGCCAGGATTACAGCGAAGAGGCCGCCACAAGAGTCCTTTCACAGAAAGAGATCAAAATCATCTGCGATATGAGAATGGGCGAGGCACAGGCCACTTCCTGGGGCTGCGACCTTTCCTATGAATATGTCCGGATCAACGGCGATTATCGCTCATAACGGGAGGAAAACAAAATGGATAACGCAAAACGCGCGCAGGTACTGACCGAAGCGCTCCCTTATATTCAGGAATACGCCGGGAAGATCGTAGTCGTCAAATACGGCGGCAACGCGATGAAAAACCCGGAACTCAAAAAAGCGGTCATGGGCGATATCGTCCTTCTGTCCATGATCGGCGTAAAAGTCGTCGTCGTACACGGCGGCGGCCCCGAGATCTCGGACATGCTGAAAAAGACCGGCAAGCAGTCGGAATTCATCGACGGACTTCGTGTGACCGACGACGAAACCATGGACATCGTCCAGATAGTGCTCTCCGGCAAGGTCGGAAAGGATCTGGTCAGCCTGGTCCAGTCGATCGGCGGCAAAGCGATCGGTATTTCCGGTGTGGACGCCGGCATCATCGAAGCGAAGATCCTGGACGAAAGGCTCGGAAACGTCGGCGAGATCACCGCGATCAATACGAAGCCGATCCTGGACCTTCTCGATCTTGGCTATATTCCCATCGTCTCCACCATCGCCGGTGACAAATCAGGAGGCCGCTACAACATCAACGCGGATACCGCTGCGGCACAGATCGCCGGACGGCTCGGCGCCGAGAGCATGCTGGCGATGACCGATATCGCCGGACTGATGGAGGATAAAGATGACCTGTCCACGCTCATTCCCACCGTACGGATCGAAGAGATACCCGGCTTCATAGAAAAAGGCGTCATCTCCGGCGGAATGATCCCGAAAGTCCAGTCCTGCGTCGAAGCGATCGAACACGGGGTCAAGAAAGTGTTCATCATCGACGGTCGTGTCCCCCACTCCATCCTGATAGAGCTTCTGACGGATGAAGGTCTCGGAACCATGTTTATTTAAAAGGAGAAATTATGAATATCCAGCAGATCGATCAGACTTATGTCGCTTCCACATACGGCCGCATGCCGGTCGCGCTCGTCAAGGGAAAAGGCGCTCTCGCCTGGGACGAGAACGGTAAGGAATATATCGACTTAGGCGCCGGGATCGCCGTCAACACCTTCGGCTATTCGGATGATGTCTGGATCCAGGCGGTCACCGAGCAGCTCGGGAAGATCTCGCACACCTCGAATCTCTACTATACGTCGCCCGACGCGCTCCTCGCGAAGATGCTCTGCGAGAAGACCGGGATGAAGAAAGTTTTCTTCGGTAATTCCGGCGCGGAAGCGAACGAATGTGCCATCAAGACCGCCCGCAAATGGGCGTACGATCAGTTTGGCGACGAAAGCCATTCGACCATCATTACCCTGAAAAACAGCTTCCACGGCCGGACCATCGCGACCCTCGCCGCTACCGGCCAGGACAAGTTCCATACCCACTTCGGTCCCTTCCCCGGCGGATTCGTTTACGCGACGCCGGAAGATCCGGATGAGCTGGAAAAACTGGCTTCGGAAAACGCCTGCTGCGCGATCATGATCGAGCTCGTCCAGGGCGAAGGCGGCGTGGTCCCGCTCTCTCAGGCCTATGTCGACGCGGTCGTCGCTGCCGCGAAAAAACATGGTCTTCTGATCATCGACGACGAAGTCCAGACCGGCAACGGCCGTACCGGTACCCTCTATACCTACATGCAGTACGGCTTCCAGCCGGATATCGTCTCCACCGCGAAGGGCCTCGGCGGCGGTCTGCCGATCGGCGCCTGCCTGCTGGGAGAGAAAGTACAGAATACCCTGACGCCCGGATCCCACGGATCCACCTTCGGCGGCAACCCCACAAGCTGTGCCGGCGCGCTCAGCATCCTTAGCCGGATCGACGACGAACTCCTGAAAGGCGTTCAGGAAAAATCCAAATATATCTTCGACACGCTCTCCGGCGCCAAAGGCGTTCAGTCCGTGACCGGCCTGGGGCTGATGATCGGTATCGCCTGCGACAAACCGGTCGGCGAAGTCCTCTCCGTCTGCCTTGAAAAAGGCGTGATCGTTCTGTCCGCTCATGATAAAGTCCGCCTGCTTCCGCCACTTTCCATCCCCATGGAACAGCTGAAGAAAGCGATCGAAGTCCTGAAAGAAGCTCTGGCTTAAAATTTTACAGAAGGTGATCATTATGCCGAAAGATCAATCGATCCAAAAAGTACTCGTGATCGGATCCGGTCCGATCGTCATCGGTCAGGCAGCGGAATTCGACTATGCCGGCACACAGGCCTGCCGCGTCCTGAAACGCGAAGGCATCAAAGTCGTGCTGATCAATTCCAATCCGGCTACCATTATGACCGATCAGCTGAACGCTGACTCGATCTATCTGGAACCGCTGACACTGGAAACCGTCCAGCGGGTCATTGAAAAAGAAAAGCCGGACGCGCTGCTCGCCGGCCTTGGCGGACAGACAGGCCTGACGGTCGCGATGCAGCTGAGCAAATCCGGTTTCCTTCAGAAAACCGGCGTCCGGCTGATCGGGACCAACGCCGAATCCATCGATAAGGCCGAAGACCGGCAGATGTTCAAGGACACCATGGAAAAGATCGGCGTCCCGACCATCCCCTCCGATACTGTGAACACCGTGGAAGACGCGCTCGAAACCGCGAAGAAGATCGGTTATCCGGTCATCATCCGGCCGGCTTTTACGCTCGGCGGGACCGGCGGCGGCGTGGCTTATAACGAGAAACAGATGGCTTCGGCCGCGAAGACCGGCCTGGACGCTTCGCCCATCACCCAGATCCTGGTGGAGAAATATATCGCCGGCTGGAAAGAGATCGAATTCGAGGTCATGCGTGACGCGTCCGACCACGTCATCACCGTCTGCAGCATGGAAAACGTGGATCCCGTGGGCGTACATACCGGCGACTCCATCGTCGTCGCTCCGGCGCTGACGCTTTCCGATACCGATTATAAGATCCTCGAAAACGCGGCGATCGACATCATCCGCGAGCTGAAGGTCGCCGGCGGGTGCAACGTGCAGTTCGCTCTGCATCCCGAGACCTCCGAATATGCCGTGATCGAGGTCAATCCGCGTGTGTCGCGTTCCTCCGCGCTGGCTTCCAAGGCGACCGGTTATCCCATCGCCAAGGTCACGGCGATGATCGCGCTCGGTTACGATCTCGATGAGATCAAGCTGGATCAGGATAAGAAGGGCAGCGCGCGCTTCAGTCCGCAGGTAGATTATATCGTCGTCAAGTTCCCGCGGTGGCCGTTCGACAAGTTCACGAATGCCAGCCGCCGCCTGGGCACGCAGATGAAAGCGACCGGTGAGGTCATGGCGATCGCGCCGACGTTTGAAGCCGGCGTCATGAAGGCTGTCCGCGGCGCGGAGATCGGCATGGAAACGCTGAACCGCGTCTCTTCCAGCGGAAAACCGCTTTCGGAGCGGCTTACACGGGTGAACGATCTTCGTCTGTTCACGATCTTCGAAGCCCTGAAGACCGGCATGAGCGTGGCCGAGATCGCTTCGGTGACGAAGATCACGCCTTTCTTTATCGAAAAGCTGAAAAACCTTTCCGACTTTGAACTTTCCATCACCGGCCGGGCGATCTCTCCGGAAGAATACCATCAGGGCAAGGTCTTCGGCTATACAGATCACGCGCTTCAGGTCCTTTCCGGCCATCCGCTGCCCTGCCACGAAGACGCGAATTACCGCCTTGTCAACACCTGTTCCGGCGGTTTCGGCATCACACCGTACTACTATTCCGTCTATGAACCGGGCTGCGACGCCCGGGAAGCAGCGGCGAAAACGGCCGGAAGTTCCGCTGGCTTCAAGGGCCGCATCATTGTCCTCGGCGCCGGTCCGATCCGGATCGGGCAGGGGATCGAGTTCGACTATTCCAGCGTCCACTGTGTGGACATCCTGCGCCGTCTCGGCTATGAAGTGATCATCATCAACAACAACCCCGAAACGGTATCGACGGATTACGATACCAGCGACCGGCTGTATTTCGAACCTCTGACACCGGAAGATGTCATGAATGTGGTAGAGATCGAAAAACCGCTTGGCATCGTGGTGGCCTTTGGCGGCCAGACCGCGATCAAACTGGCGAAATATCTCGATTCACACGGCGTGAAGATCCTCGGAACTTCCGCCGAAGGCATCGATCTGGCGGAAGACCGTGAACGGTTCGATCAGCTGCTGGAGAGCTTCCATATCCAGCGTCCGAAGGGCTGCGGCGTCAATACCCTGCCGGAAGCCCGGATCGCGGCCAAGATCCTCGGCTATCCCATCCTGCTCCGTCCGTCGTATGTCATTGGCGGCCAGGGCATGACGATCGCCCGTTCCGAAGCGGATGTTACCAAATATATGGAAGCCATCCTCTCCGGCGGCATCGAGAACCCGGTTCTTGTGGATAAATATATGCCCGGTACCGAGCTGGAAGTCGATGTCATTTCCGACGGCGAGACCGTTCTGATCCCGGGTATCATGGAACATATCGAGCGGGCCGGCGTCCACAGCGGTGACTCCATCGCTGTCTATCCGCCCTATAATCTCTCCGAGAAGATGCGCGACAAGGTCTGCGACTGCTCCCAGAAGCTGGCGCTCGCGCTGGGCACCAAGGGTCTGGTCAATATCCAGTACCTGATCTACGATAACGAACTGTATGTTATCGAGGTCAATCCCCGGGCGTCCCGTACGATCCCGTATATCAGCAAAGTCACCGGCGTACCGATGGTCGATCTGGCCTCTCAGGTCATGCTGGGTGAAAAGCTGAAAGATCTGGGCTACGAAGGCGGTCTGTGGAAAGCACCGCACTGCTTCGCGGTCAAAGTGCCGGTCTTCTCCTTTGAGAAGCTTTCCGACGCGGACTCGATCCTCGGTCCGGAAATGAAATCGACCGGTGAAGTTTTAGGTGTCGGCCGTACGAAAGCAGAAGCCCTCTTCAAGGGCCTGCTGGCCGCCGGGTTCCGGATCAAACGGGATGATTCGCAAGGCGTCCTGCTTTCCGTCGAGGATTACGATCACGCGGATATCATCGCGCTGGCCGGCAAGTTCTTCGATCTGGGCATCAAACTGTACGCGACGCCCGATACCGCCGCCGCGATCCGCTCCACCGGACTGGATGTGGAGACCGCGCACAATGTCTGGGAGAACAATGACATCTATGACCTGGTCGAAAACGAAAAGGTCAGCTGCATCGTTTATACCGGCGCTGTGATCGATACCAGCGTAGGCGACTTCACACTTCTTTCCCGCAAGGCGCAGCAGCACAGGATCCCGTGCCTGACTTCCATCGACACGGCGTCCGCTCTGGCGGACATCCTGGCCAGCCGCTACAGCGAAGCCAGCACCAAACTGGTGGACATCTGTCAGCTGGATGCCTGAGAGGCTTCCTGACGGAAGAATTTATAAAGCTCCGTGAAAGGCATGTTTTCCAAAATCACGCGCATCTGCTCCGTGAAAAGCATGTTTTTCAAAATCGCACGTTTCATTTGCTCCGTAGAATAGGGATTTATCAAATCGACGCGTCTTTCTGGCCTTCTGACTGTTTCCAGGATGACCTTTTACGCGCGGTTTTGATAAATCCCTGTTTCATGCCGCAGATGATGCGTTCAATTTTGAAAAACGTGGATTATAGGGAGCACGAACGCGTGGTTTTGAAAAAAGCTGAATTTCTACCGCCGCGTGGTTTTGAAAAAAGTGCTTTTCTGGACGGACATCCATAAGACTTAAGAAATCTCTGATTCTGGGAAGAACCGACACATATGATAGAAAAAACCTGCAGTTGTGGCACGCGCCACTTGGAAACTATTTTGATAAAATTAATAACCCAACTGTTTCTGATTGACAAGCAAGAGATTATCCGCTATTATAAGAATACTTATTTGGAGGATACTCGTATCCCTCAGAATGAACCCGCCGGGTGTTGGTAGCACCCGGCGGTGTTTCATTTTTACCAATCTCCCCACGTAACCTCTTCCTGGATCTGCATGAAATCTTTCCCATCCCATAAGGGAGCTTTCAAGAAGGCTTCCGCACAAGTCGCCATTTTATCGGCATGATATTCCCATAGATATCCTTCAAATGGCTTCTCATCTACCTCTGTCAGAATCATAGTGGTCTCCGTTTTGTCATCACTCCACCATCCTTGAATGAAATACTTTTTTTCTTTGTAAATAAACACGATTTCTTGGCCATAATAGAGTTGATCGATAAACTCTGTAATATTTCCATCAATCATAGCGGTACTCCTTTCAAATACTTCCTGAAATGCCTTTTCATCGCCTTTGTCATCTTCCTGGCCTGTGATCTTGTAAAGCTCCTGTCATATACATGATAATGTAAAACAGGCTTCCCCTTCGGCCCGATTCTCGGCTCTGGATGATAAGCAATTTCATATTTTAAATAATGATCCGCATCATAAATACGCATTTCATGGAATGTCCCGTCAGGCTTGAGCTTGATGTAAGCAAGGCTTGAATGTGCTTCCTCTGGTAGAGAATGTTTCCCGTTCAACCCAGAAAGAACTTTTACTCCCTCGATTTTGCCTGTTGTCTGATATGTATATGCGACTATATTCCCAGCCGCGAAGGTTCCTCTACCGCCCATTTCGTACCGCCTTTCTGGAAGAAAGATAATCAATTCTAATGAGATTACCTTCCATTTCCGGAAACGGTTCGCCAAAACAGATAATTGCAGACGGCTCTATTTTCTCGAGCATTACATTGTAGCCCTTCATAAAGGGGATTCGCTCCCTTTTACATCCGATCATTCCAACCGCAACTATCGAATTCTTCTGAACACCGTCAAAGCAGAATCGAAAACTGGATGGCTGTGCCCAACTGATTGTCGGAATCACGATCAAACCCTTATTTTGCCAATAAGCTCCTACCCATCTGGCTTTCCCGACTGATTCGATCTGCCTCCACATCTGCATCTCTGAATATAGTGAATAATCAGGCGTGAGCAAAAAACGGTATTTGCGATATTTCTCCAGAGAACGCTCCGGATGCGTATATAGAGATTCAAATCGATAATCGTCCGTGAAGAAATGAACGCCTTTATAGAGATTATCTGTGTCCTTACTGCTGGTGTCTGAACATGCAATCAGATCAATGTTACTTAAATCAAGCTCCTGCTTTTTGACAAGGGGAAATCCCCATGCGTCACTGCTTTCAAACTCATTTCTTAAAAAAGAGTTTGAATTTCTAAATTGTTTTGTCTTCATATCTTCGGGGGCCTCCTTTTGCCCCCACTTTATTTGTCTAGAGATACGAAGTCGTTTTACTTATTTGGAGGACACTCGTATCCCCAGAGTTGGTTTATGGTACAGCAGACCGTTGGTAGCAGTCATGCCGCGCCGCCTACACTTACCTCGGGTATAAAAGTTGGTAGCAATTATACCGATTCACCTACACAATCATAAGCATCCCCCGCCTTTCCGGTTATTGTATCTTCAAGTTCTCTGTGCAAGATCAATAAGCTCTGTAAAAAAGTACTGTTTCCCGCGCTTACGATCATCCCCAAGGAGAACTCTCTTTTCTTCCAATGCGTGCAGATATCGAACAGCCTGTCCATGCGAAACCGCTAACTGATCTTCCAGAACAAAGGCATTCAATGCTGGATGTGTGAACAGGCATTCGATAATTTCATCATATTTCGGGCTGTTGATGCATTCCTTGACCGTATTCTTTGTCTTGTTATAAAGTGCATTCAGCGCGTCGATATACCCGATATGCTTGGCCGTCTGTACACAGACTTTGTGCAGAAAATATTTGATCCACTCATCGAGCGTATTGGTTCTCGAATCTGTCAGCATATGATAGTACACAGCCTTGTCCATGTTTATCGCCTCACTGATATAGAAAAACGGAAAATTAATGACTCCCGCCTTGTAGAGGTACAAACTGATCAGTACACGACCAATGCGCCCGTTGCCATCAGAAAACGGATGAATTGATTCAAACTGTGAATGGATCATGGCGGCTTTGATGAGAGGGTTTAGCCCATTCTCGGTGTCATTCATGAAGGTAATCAGCTCATCCATATATTTTTTTGTTTCTGAAGCAGAGGGAGGCGTATATACCACAGCCCCTGTAGAGCTTTTGATCTGATTGTCCTTGATCTTGTATTTCCCCAGTGTTTTTTCAAGACCAGGTGCAATAATACCAGTCATCATATAAACATGGAGCTGCTTCATAAAAGAATGAGTAAATTTCCCGGAGCGAAGATGTTCCGCCCCGAAAATGAGTGTTCGGATATGATTCCGGACTTCCGTCTGAATCTTATCGTCGCTGGTTTGTGGACTGATTTCACTTTTTAAAACATCCGGGATAGTTGTCTGCGTCCCCTCAATATACATTGAAGAAACTGCTTCTTTCTTCTGGAGCATAGGGATAAGGATACTATTAAACTGGTAGGAATCTATTTTTGCCTCCAGAATACCAAGGCTTTTGGAGGCGTTCGCCAGCTCATTCACAAAAAATCTGACGTCAAAATCGTCTACACGGTCTTTTATAAATTCCAACATGATAAAGTCTCCTTTCGTTTGCTCATGATATAATATAGCACCACACTACCACAATGTCAACAGTTAACGTGCATCTTTTTGTAAAACATGCACGTTAGTATCGTTCTTGAAAACAGCAAAAAGAGATGTTGCGGCCGCTATATAAAGAGAATGAGGCACTTTCTTATGGAGTGCCTCATTCATAGTTTCTTTTTATTTTTATGATAAAACTTGTTGTTCAGCCTGAAGCAGGGCAGCTTACAGGTTCACGTTCACTTTGACCGGTTTGCCGGTTTCCATGGACTCGTTGCAGGCCAGGGTGAAGAGGACCGATTTGACCGCATCCTCATACGGAGATTTGATCTTGGAAGGATCACCGGTCTGGACCGCTTCGATGAAGGTGTGGTCGCAGAGCATGCCGCAGTCGGTTTCCGGCTTGTAGATCTTGGCGGTGCCTTTGGAGACCATACGGCCGTCGCCTTTGACGACTTCGGCGTTGGCGCCTTCTTCCGGCTCATCTTCCGCTTCGCCGTAGATAGCTACTTTATCGAACATGTAGTAGTCTGCGCGCGCGTCGACCGCACCAAAGGTCAGTTTGTTGTCCGCACACTCCGCGCCGGTCGCGTAGCAGCCGGTGGTCATGGTAGCCAGGGCACCGGATTCAAAACGAACCAGGGAGATGGAGGTGTCTTCCACATCGAATCCCTCGATGCCCTTGACGACGTCTTTGCCACCGAAGGAGAAGACTTCCACAGGCTCTTCGCCCATGACGTTTCTCATCATATCGACCTGATGGATCGTCTGCTCGACCAGCTGGCCGCCGGAAAGCTCACGGACCTTCCACCACGGGGTATCCGGAATGCCGCCGACTCTCATGAGGTTGGCTTCGACGATCTTGTGCTTTTTTGCGAACTCTTTCAGTTTCGGGATGTTACTCTCATAACGAAGCTGCAGGCCGGAAGCGGTGATCAGACCAGCCTCGCGGATCTTGTCGCGGATCGCCAGGAACTGCGCGGGATCCAGGCCTACCGGTTTCTCGACGAACATCGGGATGCGGCGGGCAATGGTCTCGAACTCGATCTCGCCGTGGCAGTAGGGCGGGATGCCGATAAAGACACATTCGGGATTGACCGCGTCATACATCTCTTTGAAATTGTAGAAAGCCGGGCAGTTCACTTCCGCCGCGAACTTATCCGCTCTTTCCGGGATGATGTCGCATACGCCGACGACTTCCACATCGTCCATCTTTTTGAAGTGATCGAAGTGATAACGTCCGATGGTACCGCAGCCGATCAGGGCAACTCTTGTTTTGCTCATGGTAATTCTCCTCGTCTTGTTGATTTGTATGAATTAGTACTTGATGACTTCTTCGATGCCTTTCGCGACAAAGGCGTAGTAATCCTGGTAGGACATGTCCGGATCTTCCTTGAAGACCTCGCCGGTCAGATAGCCGTCGAAGCCAGCCGCACGAAGTGCCGGAATGACCGCTTTCCAGTTGACATCGCCCAGCGGGATGTCCGCCCAGACACCGCCGGAGTTCACGCCACGGGCACGCTTGTAGTCCTTGACATGGATGTTATGGATGCGGCTGCCCAGGACCTCGATCCAGCGTTCGGACCAGGAGAAGGCGATGACATTGCCGACATCATAGTAGGCGCCGACCAGCGGATTGTCCACTTCGTCGATGAAGCTCACCATGTCCAGCGGAGATCCGAAGAACATGTTCCAGACATTCTCGACACCCACATAGATCCCGTAGGATTCGATCAGCGCGCGCTGGGATCTGAGGAATTCGATACAGCCTTTGCGGTCTTCCAGCAGCGGGATCTTCGGATAGGCGCCGCCCGGGACGACCAGGATGCCCTTCGCTCCGAAATAGTCCGCGCAGAAAAGCTGCTGTTTCAGGATCTTCTCGGATAGTATCGGATCGGTCCCCATACATCCGCCCCAGAGCGAGGTACTGATGCTGATGACCGGCAGATCATACTTTTCCGAGATGGCTTTGATTTTCGCGAGATCTTCCGCTGTTGTAGACAGGGTCAGGGAATGCTCGCTGGTACCTTCCTTGTCCACGTTCAGTTCGACTCCGTCAAAACCGGCAGCCTTGAGTTCCTTGAACATCTGCTCAAAACCGGTTTTCGAATCGACGGTCCATGCATTGAGTGATTTTTTCATAGGGTTCTCCTCATGGGTCAAATGAGAATTTTCGACTATCCGCAAGGATTTGTCTTGCGTATTACCGCTTTTTAATATATGCTATTTTCGTATAAAATCATATATAACAATCAATCACATATATGGACAAATCGACTGCGAGGTAAAACCATGCCTGTAGATCAATCCTATTACCTGGACCTCGGCAGCGGGACGGATAACGTCTCCCGCCAGGATAAAGCCCTCATCCCCAATTGCACGGGCCTTTGTGTTCTGCCCAGCCCTTTTATCGGCCGGTCAGCGACCGGACGGGAAGATTTCTATCTTCAGTATCTCGTCCGTGGAGAGATGGATGTGTGGATCGATGAAGAGAAGAAAACCATGTATCCCGGCCAGGTGATCCTTTACTATCCTCATACCGCTTATCATTATACCATGCGTGGAGCGGAAGATCCCGGCAGAGACCTGCTTTCGCCGGCCGGGCAGAAGCAGGAAGTCCAGTATTACTGGGTCCATTTTACAGGAGCCGAGGCAGCCTCGATCGTTGCGCGATGCGGGGTACCCAATCAGACCTTTATATCCGTTTCTGATTCTCTGGGCCTTCAGGTTGAATACGAGGCCCTCTTCCAGGATTTCATCCGCCGGGATGCCCTGTTTGAAATGTCGGCTGCCGCCAGGATCACTTCTCTGCTGGTCACGATCGGCAGGCAGGCCAGAGGAAATATGCAGGCGGAAGATGACCCGCGGATCCAGGACGCGCTTCTGGCCATCCACCAACGATTCCGGGAAGATCTGTCAGTCGATGACCTGGCCAGACAGAGCCATCTGTCCACCAGTCGTTTCCGCACACTTTTCAGGCAGCGGACCGGCGTCTCCCCCAAGGAATACCTGACATCTCTACGCCTCAGCCGGGCACGGATGCTGCTGGAGCAGACCGATGAACCGCTCAGCCAGATCGCAGAGGCGGTGGGCTATCCGGACCAGCTCTATTTCAGCCGGCTTTTCCGGTCCCGCATCGGCCTGTCGCCCTCCGAGTACCGCAGGACGCTTTCTCCCGGATAATATCCGGTTAGATCATTTCAGCTCTCTGAGGAAATCTTCCACGGCAGAGGTCATCTCATCATAGTATCCTTCAAAGCCGTGATTCGAGCCTGGAATGGTGACAAACTCACTGTTCTCGTACATCTCGGCGGCTTTTTCCGCGTAGGCGTACGGTACCGCGCGATCAGCGGTCCCGTGTACGATCAGCACGGGGCCATGGTATTTTCCGATCACGTCTTCCGTGTGCAGCAACTGCGCGACGCGCGCGTAATTGCCTCCGAGGACCTCTCCGCCCCAGATCACGAGTTCCTCAGGGATATGTGCCGGATCGTATTTCCCGCTGGCCAGATCGCCCGCACGCGCGGCATCCGGGATCATTCCGGCCGGCGCCAACAGTATGATCGCTTTGAGATCATCCGGCCGCAGGCCGCCCATCATCATGGCATTCATGCCGCCCTGCGAATGACCGACATAATACAGATCCGTCACGAAATCCAGTTTCTTCGCGTACTCGATCACCGCCAGTCCCTGCTCGATCCACTTGAAAAGAGTATGATCCCGAAAAGTTCCGCTGCTCTTCCCATGGCCGTAAAGGTCCACGCGCAGCGTCGCGATCCCCATGGCGCGAATGGCTTCCTTCACGGCCACGATCTGCGGCTCCTCCATGTGTCCGGTAAACCCATGATTGATGATGGCCAGCGGACATTGCGCGCCGGCGTTTTCAGGCATTTCCAGCTTCGCGTGGATCTTATGTCCGTCATAAGGGATGTAAAACTCAGTCATTCTTTCTCCTTTCGTCCACTGACCGACTGGCGGCTTGCCTTCCAATCATCCAGGTGGACTAATATTTTTCATATATGCAATTGTTATCCCTTTTCCCCTGCATCAACGGGATGTGAAGGGTTACGATTTTTCATATGTGCATTTATGATCCCACTTTTTTTGAATTTCAGCTGAAAAGTGGGATAAAAAGCTATGATTTCTGCAATTCTTAGTCCATCCAGATCCGGAAAAACCGATGAAATGGGATAAAAAACCTCGATTTCTGCAATTCTTAGTCCTTCGACCCATCATCCGGACGCCGGTCACAGTCCATCGACTTATCGACCGGACGCTGGCTTTCCCGCCGATGCGGTCAGCAGGCCGAAAACCAGGACGGCCGCCGCGCAAAGAAGCGTGGCCGGGGATAGCAAAGCCCGATCCTTCAGTAAAAGAAAAGCGAAAACCAGAGCCCAGGCCGAATATGTTACGTTCAGGGCCATCGCGCGGATCGCACCGATCCGGCGAAGCGCCTGATAATAGAAGAGATACGAGGTAGTCGCGGCGAAAGCCGCCAGCGCGAGGAGCCCGAAAGTCTTAGGCGTTCTTAGCAGATCACCGGCGAGGCTCCATCCGGCGAACAGGCTCTTTCCTGACAGGATCCATCCCAGGACCGGCAGCAGAAACAGTCCATAAAAAAGAGCCGAGACCGTCTGCCGGATCAGCAGGGCGATCTCGCTCGTCATCTGCGGATCCCGGACACTTTTAGTGATGATGACCGCTTCCGTTCCCCAGCCGAAAGCGCACATCAGTGTCCCGAGGAGACCGAGGAAGAAGTTGGTGATATCCACCTCGCCTGTATAGCTCAGCATATAGACCGCCGCCAGCGTCAAGGCCAGAAAGATCCATCGGTACCAGGGCATCCGTTCTTTCAGAAAGAAGAACGCCAGCAAGGCGCCGATGGCCGGATAGACGGTACTGGCGACCGCACCGATGGCCGGTCCCATATAGAAGACCGACAGAATATAGCCCGTCATACCGACCGGTCCGCCGATCAGCGCGGCAATGGCTATCGATCTCGCGCCGCGGGTCTTCAGCATATGGACCGTCTTTCCGAGACTTCCGCGGATCCCGTGATACACGAAGGTATAGACCGATGAGCAGGCGTCATGGATGAATGCTGCCGAGAGTGGCAGAAGCATCATTCCCAGCAGCCCTGTACTTCCTCCTGCGATTACATCCGCCTGTGCGCTAAGGCCGGATCCAAGCGCGGCTCCCAGAAGAACGGTCTCCAGCCCCCAGAACAGCGCGCCGAGGATTCCCGCGAGCATCTATTTCTTCCTCCGAAGGTCATGCATCAGATCTTTTTCTTCCTCTCCGAAGATCCGGCAGAGGCGCTGATATTTCCTGTATAACCCGTCGTAGATCGTCACATGATCCGCGACCGGTCTGTAGACGATCCTCTCCTTACATCCCATCGCCCGGATCGCTTCTTCCGCACTGTCGTAGCCTCCGCCCGACGATCCTGCCGCCACGGCCGCGAAAATCGCGCTGCCGTGAGCCGGTCCGACCGGAAGCGGTACCACTTCGACCGGCATTCCGAGAATATCGGCATAAAGCTGCATGGCAAAGGGATTCTTCTGACTGATCCCGCCGGAGGCCAGGATCCTTTTCACCGGAAGTCCCGCGCGGATAAAATTTTCGACGATCGTACGGCAGCCGTAAGCCGTCGATTCCAGCAGCGCCCGGTAGATATCCTCCGGCCTGGTCTCCTGTGTCAGTCCGAGCAGCAGTCCGGAAAGAGCGTAATCACACAATGGACTGCGGTTCCCGTTCAGCCAGTCCAGTGCCAGAAGTCCGCTTTCACCGGGGGCCTTCTTTGCCGCCAGAGAGGAAAGATAGGTATGGGTGTCCATGATCGCCGCGCGTGCCGCGCGCTGGATATCTTCCGTGATATAATTGTCCACAAAATATGCGAACAGATCACCCACTGAGGTCTGGCCGGCTTCATATCCGACATAGCCCGGCAGGATCCCTCCCGGGACCGCGCCGCAGATGCCCGGGACCGGCAGGTCCTTCTCTGAAAGCAGCATCTGGCAGGTCGACGTCCCGATGATCATGAGCAGCTCCCCGGGGCCGGTGATACCGCAGGCAGGCACGCTGGCATGCGCATCTACCATACCGACCGCGACCGGGATCCCTTCCGCCAGCCCAAGTTCAAATGCCATTTCGCGTGTGAGCCGGCCCGCTGCCTGTCCGACCGGCACGACAAGGGAGGGCAGTTTTTCCAGAAATTCTTTCCTCGAAAGCCTGGCCGCGTCGAAAAGCGCTTTCGGCGGGAATCCGGTCTCCGGCCGATAATAAGCTTTATAGCCGGCCGCGCAGCCGCCGCGGATCCGTTTCCCGCGTGCCTTCGCACCGGTCAGTTCACTCACGATCCAGTCCGCGACTTCCATGTACTCATCCATCTCGGTAAAAAGTCGCTTCGCTTTTTCCTTCATTTCCCACATCCGCGGGAACAGGCTCTCGGCCGAAATGTTCCCGCCGAACCGGGCCAGCAGGTCCGGACAGGCTTCTTTTGCGGCTTGTGTCAGCTTCTCCGCGTAAGGTGCCGCGCCGTGATGTTTCCACATTTTGATATAGGCCTGCGGCTGCGACCGGTATACTTCATGAAAAGCCATAGGCTCACCCGCCGCATCCACCGGCAGGATCGTGCATGAAGTCGCGTCGATCCCGACGCCGATGATCTCTTCCGCCATGAGTCCCGACAGTCCGACCGCTTCCTTGACCGATCCGACGAGCGCCTGAATATAATCCCCCGGGGCTTGCAGCGCCGACTCCGGTTCGATGGGTGTTCCGTCCGGCAGTTCGCGGCTCAGCACGCCGTGCGCATAGTCCGCGCTGGCTGAAGACACGATCTCCCCGGTCAGCACATCCACGATGACTGCCCGTGCCGAGAGTGTCCCGAAATCGATCCCGATCGTATAGCTCATCTTTCCCTCCATCTTGCACGTATACTGCCCTAATGATACAATGGAATCAGAACGAAAATCAACAGAAAGAAGCGATTCCCATGACAAATTTCGAACCGTTCGATTTCGCTCCGCTCCTTCGCCCTGAGGGCTTTTGCTGTTCCTGCGGACGTGTTCACCGCGCGGACATCCGGCTCCTCGCGGTGGGTCCGGATATTCTTCCTTCTTTGCCCGATCAGCTGGACGCGCTGAGTTTTGCCCGGCCGTTTATCGTCGCGGACGCGAACACGTATGCCGCTGTCGGGGAAAGGGTTTGCCGGATCCTGAATGAAAAAGAAATCCCATATGGGACATATGTCTTTCCGTACCGAACCTCCAAACTTCAGCCGGACGAAAAGGCTGTACAGACTGTGACAGGCGCCTTCGATCCTGCCTGTGATCTGATCCTGGCCGCCGGCAGCGGTACGATCGGAGATATCTGCAAAGCCGCCGCGACGAAGCTGCGTATCCCGCAGATCACCGTAGGTTCGGCGCCTTCCATGGACGGATATACCTCCGCCTCTTCCTCACTGGAACTGAATCACACCAAATCTTCGATCCCCGAAAACGCCCCGATCGGCGTCATCTGCGATACCGCTGTCATGGCAGAGGCGCCGCTTCGGCTGATCCACGCCGGAATCGGGGATGTTCTCGCGAAAGCCCATTCCCTGATCGAATGGAAGATCGCCGCGCGCGTGCGCGGCGAGGAGTACTGCGCGCGGATCGCCGCACTGGTCCGCCAGGCCTATGAGCGGGTCGCGAACGGGATGGAAAGCGCGGTCCGCCGGGAAGAACCCGGGATCCGGGCTGTCATCGAAGGCCTGCTGCTGTCCGGGGTCTGCATGACGCTGGTCGGAACCTCCCGTCCCGCATCCGGTCAGGAACATTACTTCTCTCACTGCTGGGAGATGATGGCCATCGCCAGAGGTGAAGAATACGATCTTCACGGGATCTATGTCGGAGTCGGGACGATCCTAGCTCTTCGGATCCTGGAAAAGTTGATCACACTTCATCCGACATTGGAACACGCCGAGGCTGCTGCGGAACTCTTTAACGAAGCTGCCTGGGAAACGCGCCTTCGCCGGGTCTTCGGACAGACTGCCGAGTCTTTTATAGCGCTTGAAAAGAAAACACAGAAAAACGAAAAGACCCGCCGTATGCAGCGGGTCAGGAAAATTCTTGAAAACTGGGACGAGCTCGTCCGGTTGATCCGGGAAGACCTGCCGGATATCGAAGCGCTCGAAGAGAAGATGCGCCGGATCGGTATGCCCACACGCCCTGCGGATATCGGTCTAAGCGAGCAGGACGTACTGGACGCGTTCGTCTGCTCCCGTGATACCCGGGACAAGTACCTGACGAGCAGTCTCATCTGGGATCTCGGCTATATGGACGAGTTCGAAGCCTGGCTTATACAGATCCTGTAAGTATTACTCCGGCTGTTCATAGGCGCTGATGATACGCCTGCGCATCTTGCGGAGAAAATCATAGTCGATCACGTTTTCCGTATCCGCGGCATCAACCGAAATCACCCATGCCGTCTGGAAATCCATCCACCAGATCGCGCCGGTTTTATTTCCTTCCTGGATCACCATCGAGTAACCGTTTTCTGACACCACCTGATCCTTCATGTACTGCGCGAAGGCGAAGACCTTCTCCTCCGCTATTTCCGGCGTGATATCATCGACCAGCTCGACCTCACACTCTACACCGCTGTCCAAAGTAAATGTCAGATAATACCAGTTAAGCTCCGAGCCTCCGAGTTTTCCTCCGAACAGATCGTGATAATCATCCTCCGGCAGCGTCAGATCCCAGCCAGTCCCTTCCTTGATCTCCTTCAGCGCCAGTTCGCCTGCTGTCGGCTCGTGCTCCGGCGCCTGATCCGGTGTAAATGTGAGTACGCAGTAAGTCCGCTCTTCCGCACTTTCCAGGATGATCGTTCCCTTGCCGGTGGAGAAATAATCATGGGTCACACAGCCGCCCAGGGCTTCCACATAGGCTCCCATGAACGATTCGTAAGGCTGGCCGTTTTCCATCACCAGGATCTCGTAAAGATCATCATGGCTCACTGTTTTGTTGGAAGTATACAGGATGACCTTATGGCACTTTCCATCGAGATAGTATGCGGCGCCATATGCCGGAAATCCGAAGATGGTCCCCTCGACGCGGACCCTGTCCGTAAATATGTCCGGGATCCCGGCTTCGGCACGTGTCTTGCCAAGCCAGTCTTCACAGCGCTCCAGTCTATCTACATATAATGTCTGTTCTCCTCCGTCGCTCATATAGATATCTCCATCCTGATGCTCTACCTGCTGTGTTTCCGGTTCGGAACTGTCACCATCAGAGGTTTCGCCGGAGCTTTGCTGCACGGCGGATGACTCTGAGACAGCCGAGCTTTCAAACTTCTCCGACGGGTCCGATGCTGACGGTTTCGGCGCGGGATCCGTACAGCCGATCATACAGATGATCAGGCTCATGATCATCAGCAGGACGAGGCCTTTTCTTATCTTGGCTCGCATGATAAAACTCCTTTCTATACGAATATAGGACGCAAATGAAGTTTGCGTCCTATTATTATGAAGCGACTCGGAAGGGGCTCGAACCCTCGATCTTCGGCGTGACAGGCCGACGCGATAACCAGCTTCGCTACCGAGCCAAACAGTTCAGCCGGAGGCTGACCTGTGAGAGTTGCTTCGCAACTCTGAAAATGCATCTCCTTCGGGCTGCTGAAACTTCGCCTTCAGTCCTGCTGTGTGAGTTGCTTTGCAACTCGTATATTAAATTATACTGGCTATTCTCTGGTTTTTCAAGCCTTTTTTCGTGTCTGATGGTTATTTCTGCTCTTCCGGCTGCGCCGTATCTTCCCACAGCTCGACCTCGGACAGATCGATCTGGCATTTTCCTTCCCAGATCCCGACAGGGATAGGTTCCTTGAAAGGATAGATCCTGTAGAAATCCTGATCGCCCGGCCGGTAAACGGTGGTGATCCGTTTCACGGGATCGACGATCCAGTATTCTTTGACGCCGGCTTTGATATACTTATAGAGCTTCAGCGACACGTCTTTCCTCCGGTTTGAGGGGGAAAGGATCTCTACGATCAGATCCGGCGCGCCTTCCATACGTTTTTGCGTGATGATCGACGGATCACAGACGACCAGAATATCCGGCTGCACCATTGTCCAGATATCCTTGTCCAGTTGAACATCCAGCGGAGCTACCATTACCTTGCATTTTCCTTTGTTTTTGCCGACGAACGAATACATTTCCATGCCGATATACATCAGGATATCCTGATGGTCAAAGGACGGTGCACTCATCAGATAAAAAACGCCGTCGATAAGTTCCACCCGGACATCATCCGGAAGATTCTCATAGTCCCGGATCGTATAATGATGATAGATTTTTCTGCCGGGATCCCAGTCCTCAAAAAACTCCGGCGGTTCGATCTTTTTGGCCAGGTTGCCACGAAACGGCGTATCCTCTTCCTGAAGCACCATTTCGGAAAGATCCTCGCCCGGCTCCCGAAGACCAGGCAAACGCTCTGCGACTTTCGAATGCTCCACAAAAAACGCTGAAAGCGCGGCCAGCGTCTCGCGACGCGGCGACGTGGTTTTCCCGGCCAGCACTTTCTGTACGGTCGCAAGCGGCACACCGGTTTTCTCCGCGATATACGCATAGCTGTATCCGTACAGATCCTTGATGTATTTCATATCCTGAATCGTCAGCATAGCACCCTCCTTTGCCTGACATATAACAAAAATGAGATATTATGACTGTATCATATCATAATATCTCATTTTAATCAACCTATTTCTCTTATTTTCTCAAAAATGTCAGGATCCGGTCATTGAAATCCGGCGCTTCTTCATAGGCCGCGTGTCCCAGTCCGTCATACATATGGATCTCGCAGCCGAGTGCCTTTGCGATCCCATAGGATCCATCCGGTGAAACGATCTTATCTTCCTTGCCGCCGAGAACCAGGGTCGGTGCCTCGACTTTTTGGAGCTGATCGGTCAGATCGAACCCTTTGATCGAACGGGCCAGCGGGATAAACCGCTCCGTGCTGATCAGTTTCTGCGTCTTCAGGATCAGCGGGAAAAACCGGCGATACCGTTTCTGATACTTTTCGGAATACATGGATTCCAGTATATCCATCCCCAGTCCCAGCCAGTCATCTTTTTCCGCGAAACCGATCCACTTATCCAGTGCTGCTTCCGTCATAGGCGTCGCTTTGGGTCCGGTGACCGCCAGCACCAGGCGGCGGACCAGATCCGGCCGGTCGATGGCCAGTTGAAGTGCGATCATCCCGCCCTGTGAAGTACCGAAGATGTCCGCGTTCTTGATCTCCATTTGGTCCATCGCGTCCGCTACCGACTGCGCCAAAGCCTGGATCGTGCACGCTTCCGGCAGCGGATCGGGACGGTCAAACAGCACCACCCGGTAGTCTTTCGCGAATTTCTTATAGCCGAGGGCGACCATCGAACCGGCCCCACGAAACTCTTTGATCGTGAGTCCCTGCAGCATGATCAGATCTTTCTCTCCACTGCCAAATGTGATCACATGGACGATGCTTTCGCCTATCGTCAGATCGAATTCCTTTGCGCCAAAAGCCATAGCTGGTCTCCTTTTTCTACACAACGATCGTATTTATGATCAGCGAATCTCCGTTTGTCAGCTGAACGCTTATCCGAACCGGATCCGGTGCTGTACGGCGAAGGATCGTCAGCGCGCAGCCACCTGCCGTGGATGTTCGGGGCATGGCAAATCCCCGGTCATGGACTGCCTTTTCACTGCCAAATCCCAGCAGGTCAGCCGGTCCTTCCACTGACAGTTCCAGGATCTGATCCTGACAGACCCGGTTTCCCTGGCCATCCGTCAGTTCCAGATTCAGGAAGATCAGATCATCCTCTGTCTCGGGAATGATCTGTATCTGCTCTGTTTCTCCAGCCGTACGAAGGACACAAAGCCCGATCTGCCTCCCTTTGCGAAGCGCCACGGCACTCAGTTCTCCCGGTTCATAAGTGATATTGAATTCGCAGCAGTAGCCCACGCTTCCCTCGTCAAAGGGGTCTCCCGGCGACGGACAGGTCTTTTCTCCGACTTTTTGACCGTTCTGATAGAGAACCACCGTATCTCCCCGGCTGTAGACCTGAACGAGCATCGGCTTTCCTTCCTGATCCGGCCAGGTGTAGTTCAGTTCACAGTCCGTATACTTCCAGGGACCAAAATTGCGGCTGCATCCGTACCGGGCGGGATCCTGCGTCACGATGACCGGGCCCTTTTTCAGCCCGAACACGATCTCTCTGTAATAGGACATCGCGCGTCGGACGCCGATGATCGAGATATCACCGGCCTCGTTGATCAGTCCCGGGAAAGGTCCTCCGATCTCGCCCATATAATCCCAGCCTGTCCAGGTAAAGTCGCCCAGTACCGCCGGACAGGCGCTGATGACCGACCAGTTTTCCGCGATCTGTTTCGGGTAGGTCTCGCTCCCTATCATCAGCCGGTCCGGATAGGTCTCATAGTCCGGCAGATACCGGGAAGTCATATAGTTGTAGCCAACCACGTCCATGGAAAGCTCCAGTTTTTCCAGGATCCCGGACAGGATCGGATGCCGCACGATCTCTGGCATGTGGTTTGCCAGCGCGGCCATAAAGACATTCACGTCTCCCGGTCCGGGACGCTGCCCGGTGATGTCTTCCACGATCGAGGAAAGGCCGTCACCCGCGGCAAAAGCTCCGTTGATACCATTTGTCCGAAGACGTGTCGGGTCGAGTACTTTAAGATAATCGCCCAGCATCCGGGCGGTCTCGATCCCTTTCTCCGTGGCGATCTCAAAGATCTCGTTGCCGGTGGAATACAGGATCACCGAAGGATGGGAACGATCCGCTTCTACTATAGACCGAAGATCCTCTTGCCAGGTCGCTTCAAAATGGATCGACTGATCATAGGTTGCCTTGGCTTTGTTCCAGACGTCGGTCAGTTCATCCATCACATACATGCCCAGTTCGTCACAGGCCCGAAGAAGCGCCTGAGACGCGTGGTTATGCGCTGATCGTACCGCGTTGAATCCTGCTTCTTTCAGCCGTCGGATCCTCCGTCGCTCATATCCGTAAAGGGCCCGTGCGCCAAGAAGACCGCTGTCATGATGCACACAGGCACCGCGCAGCTTGACGCTCTCACCATTGATCATGAGACCATGGATCCGGTCCGCCTGAATAAGCCGGATGCCGGTCGTAATGGTCTCTTCATCCGTCCTGGCCTCATTTGCGACATATGTCCCATTAGTGATCCCGGCCTTTATTTTATACAGATTCGGCTCTTCCGCGCTCCAGAGCAACACGTTTTCCAGAAAGATGCGCTTGGAAAGTTTCTGCTTCTCTCCTGTTCTCAGCCGGACGGGAAATGCCCTTTCAAAGACAGGTCCGGAATAAGTGCCTGTCTGATCAGGTCGTTCCTCTGAAGATTCTTCTTCCTGCGCTTTCCGCGTGATGGAAAATGTCACATCGAAAGTATCGGCCAGCAGGGAACCGTTTTCTACTTCACACGACACCTCGACCAGTGCGCCTTCTTCCGAGAGCGAAAGCGTTGCCAGCTGCAGTGAGCCCGGAACGATATGGACCGGCGCGCCGTGAAGCAGCCAGACATCCCGATAGATCCCGGCACCGCTGTACCAGCGGCTGTTCTTTACATCACACTTGACCGTGACCAGGATATCGTTGTCCCTGCCGTAGTTCAGATAGTCGGAAATGGAAACGGTAAACTCGTTATAGCCGAAGAAACATTCTCCGGCAGCGGATCCGTTGATATATACGGTCGCCTGCCGGTAAACGCCTTCGAAATGCAAGAGGATCGGATCCCCGGCCCAGTCCTGTGGCACATAAAGTGACTTATGATATTTATACGCGCCGCCATCCAGATAGCCAGTCGCGCCGCCGTTCTGACTTTCGGGACTTTGTTTCTCCCGAAACATCGCGTCATCAGGCAGATCGACAGTGATGGCAAAGGGCGGTATGCCGGATACCAGTTCAAACGGGATCTTGTCTTCCCATACCTGCCAGCCCTGATTCAAAAGCTCTCTTTTCATGACTGAATCCTCTTTTTCTCCGCGTCCTCCAGCACTTTCTGATAGGGCATGACCATACCTTCGGTCATCTTTCCACCGATCTTTTTCATGATCTTCGGGCTGTTCATCATCGCGCCGACCAGATACATCGCCGCGATCCGGCCCTTCTTCTTCTGCGGGAAATCATAGAATCCGTGCTTTTTATAGAAACGGTGATCCTCGCGCATCAGTCCCTGCATCTGATAGATCAGATCGCGGAAGACTTTCAGACCGCCCACACCATAGAAATCCTTCGGCGGCTGATAGGCGTTTTCGATCGCGTACTCCAGGGTTTTCGCCACCGGCAGGATCTTTTCATCGGTATCCGCGATACCGGCCAGGAAGTTGCCGCCCACCTCAGCCCGTGCGCGCATGAGTGTCATGAGGTTGGGCTCTTGCGAGAGATCTCCTTCCACCAGATAGGCGACCGGCATGCCCATCGTCACCGTCCGGTGTCCGTTGCAGAACTGGCGGTCGTCGTACATCTTGAACCGGGATCCCATCGAATGGTCCTTGACGGTATACGCATAGACGATCGCGTCCGCTGTCTGGATATTGTCTCGCAGATATTTGTCAAATCCGTCCTTGTAGATGCAGGTCCCGTCCGCGGCGCAGTGGAAACAGCCGAGACAGCCGCCCTGGAACGGAAACTCGCGGATGTTCACGACGTCGACTTTCCGGGGACTTGCTGTCCGGAATGCTTCGATCATTTCGGAAAGCCGGCTTCCTTCCGCAGCGTCTGTCACCAGTGCGATGCGGCCGGTAGGTTCCGCCTGCTCCGCAGGATTCTCGTCCGGTTGATTTTGGGCCATGTTCCACTCGACGAAACGCCAGAAATCAAGGGCATCTTTCTGTCCGGAAGTTTTTGTCAGATCGTCCATGTCGGCGGAAAGGCCGCGGATATAGCGAAGGCCCAGGTCGCGGCAGTTGTCCTCGATAAACTGATGCGCGGTCATATCATAAAAGTGTTTGGATGTGGATACCTGCGTTGCGAATTTCCCCTGAAGATCCACGCCGTGTTCCTTGATCAGCTCAATGAACCGGTGCAGCTGGGAGGGAACCAGGAAGGTATAGACCGGATAACAGAAAACGATCAGATCAGCGGCAGAAAGCGTCTCCGCAGATTTGGCGAAGTCCTTCTCGATCGACCGGATCTGCTGTCCGACATGGATCGTGGTATAGGTGTGATCGGGGAAAAACTTTTCGATATACAACATGGTATAAAGGGTGATGCTGTGTTTGCCCGCGGGCGAACCGTTCAGGATGACAATGTTCATAGTTGGTCTCCTTTTATTATGGGAAACTGCGATGCGCTGTCCATATTTTAACATACTCCCCTCCACGCTGTACACTCCCAATGCCGTCCTTTTGGCAGGTTCGTGTCTTGTCACGAGCGGGGCGGACGGCTATAATACAGACAAGACAAACTACCGGAGGTAACTTCATGTACAAAACCGAATGTTTCAAAGCTGATCAGTTCAAGCCGGCCCGTTTCGAATCCGAAGGCAGCATCCAGCTTAATGGCAAAACGATCCCCTACCGGACCGTCTCGGAAGATACCGTTTTCTATACCTCGGACGGCAAGCCGATCGCTACGATCTTTTCCTATTCCTATTTCCGCAGCGACGTGAAGGACACCGCGTCCCGTCCGGTCATCTTCGGATACAACGGCGGTCCCGGCTCTTCTTCCATGTATGTGCACGCCGGCTTCCTCGGCACCCGCCGTATCGTTTACGGTGAGCCCGACCGCCCCACCGCGCTACCGCCCTATGAAGTGATCGACAACCCGAACTGCCTGATCGACATCGCGGACATCGTGCTCGTCGACCCGGTGGCCACCGGCTACGGCGCGCTGCTGGATGATGAAAAGGGCAAAGAATTCTTCGGCATCGAGCAGGACGCGGAGGCTTTCCTGACTTTCGTCGAGCAGTGGCTGCACC
>JAFZQZ010000064.1 GCA_017620135.1 Bacillota bacterium | reverse complement strand
GTTGAAAGGGAAGCGGCATTCTTGAAAAGAACGCTCTTTCCCAGGGAACAGGCTTTTAATGCCAGGCCGATAGCCAGATGAGTTTTCCCTCTTCCGGGATTGCCCAGCATGATCAGGTTCTTCTTTTCCTCGATGAAACGGCAGCTGGCCAGTTCGTTCACAAAGAGATCGGTGATCTTTCCCCCATAACGGGAGAGATCCAGTTCCTCCAGGGTTTTGAAATACGGTAGTCCTGCCTGTTTCAACCGCCGGCGGTTCTGGTTCTCCTGGCGCTGTTCATACTCGTTCTGCATGAGCATAAGAAGGAGATCTCCAAAATCAGCATTCCCGCCAGCCTGACGGATCATATCCGGATAATGAACGAATGTCGGTACTTTCAGCTGCTTTGCCAGAAGACGCACTTGTTCAAGGGTCGCATCAGTATGCATAGGACACCTCCTTCAGATGATCATACTCTCGGAGGTCCACTGCGCGGATCCGGACCGGGTCTTTGATCACAGGAGGCTCTGCAGGCACCTGTGTTTTCAGGAAGGCAATGATCGTTTTATGGTCCGTATGGTTCTCCTGCCATTCCTGAAGGACTTCCGGCGGGATGTTCTGCCGGACGGGTGCCGCATTGTAAAAGGCGCGCCCACGGATCTCCAGCAGGGGCAGGTAGTCTTCCAGGTGATAGCGGTTCTCGTGCTGGCCAAAACACCGATCGTGTTCGGCGATCTTCTGTCCACCGAAATGGATCTCGACTTTCTCCGGATAGGCTTTGATCCCGACAACACGTCCGACATAAGCGACCGGGACGGAATAACTGTTCGTACGGAACCGGACAGTAGAGAAAGCGTTCACTCGGGCGCTGATACATTTGGCAGTTTCAAATGTGTACTTTGGCAGTAAAAGCAGGTGCCCCTTTTCCTGCTTATACATGATCCCGACACTGGCCGGTTTTCCCTGGATCCTGTGTGCTTCGTATTTCTCACAGCGTTCAAGGAGAAGGGCGTTCAGCTCCTGAAGGGAATCCACACGGGGGACAGGGACCAGGATGTTCCTTCTGGCCCAGCCTACCAGTCCTTCTACAAGTCCTTTTTCGTGGCCTTCGGCCGGATTGCAGAACAAGGCTTCAAAACCATAGTGTGCGGATAAAGCGGTATACCCCTCCTGCTTTTTAGCATGGGAACCAAAACCGTCCTTTACGGCTACTTTGCCATTGTCAAAGATCACTTTGGCCGGTACTCCACCGAACACCAGGAATGTCCGGACAAACGCGTCCAGGAAGCTTTCCTCGTTCTGGCGGTGGTAGGCGAATACGACCGGTCTGCAGCTATAGCATAAACGGGCACAGAAAAGACTGACTTTTTCTTTACTGCCTCTGATATATACAAACGCTTCGCCCCAGTCGACCTGGAGGGCTTCCCCAGGGTCAAAAAGGAGCGGCAAGTACGCGGCAGGCATTGCCTGTTTCAGCTCATGAACTTTAGCGCGTACTGTAGATTCACCGCCGGTGAATCCTGTTTCCTCCACCAGACGGTCAAAGATCCGTTTGGCGGTATGTCGTTGTTTCTTCAGTCCTTCCGTTTCGTCTTCTTCAAGACAGGAACGAATGAAGTCAATGGTTTCATCCGTAAGAACTGTAGAAACACGTTCCGGTGTTTTGCGTTCCCATGGAACAGCTGCGCCTTCGCAGTACTTGGCGACAGTATTCCGGGAGATACCAAGTGCTTTGGCGATATGACGCTGACTTTCGCCGGCAAGGTATCGTTTGCGGATTTCATCGTAGTCTTTCATTGTGATAACCACCGTTTTTCCCTCCGAATGAAGCTTTCTCTTCATTCAGAGTACTGACTGGGTGGCTCACTTTCAAGTCAGCGTTTTATGCTAAAGTGGCTCACTTTTAGATTGAATATTACGGGGCGGCGGAGCCGCCTGTCCGGTGGTGGCAGAGCCACCTGTCCGGACTTTCGGAGCCACCCCACATGATTACTGATTACCTTGCTTTCTCAGGATCCAAGCCATAGACCTCTCTCATGGAGATATCCTTGGAAGGATCGGCGCTCTCGATGTCGATCTTGTAGGAGTCGTAAGATATACGGTCCATGATCGCATCGGCAAGCGTACTTTCGCCGCCGCAGATCTGCTGATACCATTCTTCCTCCCGAAACTGGGAGCAGAAGATCGTGGAAGATTTCTTCCTCCGTTTATGGATCAGCTCAAACAGGTTCCTGGCTTCTGGCTCAGTGAGCTTCAGGAGGAGCCACTCGTCGATGATCAGCAGAACCGGCTTGGTATACTTCTTCAGGACGGCAGGGAAGTTCCCATTGTCCCGGGCTGCCTGTAGGTCAAGAAGTAAGTCCGGAAGGCGGACATACTGAACAGTATAGTACTGCTTGCAGGCTTCCATGCCGAAGGCACAGGCCATGTAGGTCTTTCCACTGCCGGTCGCACCGGTGATGAAGATGTTCCGGTACTCTGTGATGTATTCGCAGTTCGCCATGCGCTCGATCAATGCTTTGTTGAGCTTCCGGCCGGAGTGATAATCGATCGCGGCTACAGAAGCATCGGGCTGCTCGAATTCCGCTTTACGTATGAGCCTTTTGAGCCGGTTGTTTTTTCTGCTGGTATACTCGATATCGACGAGCATGCCGAAACGGTCATTGAAGGGGACCTCCTTCATGGAAGGGTCGTCTTTCTGTATCCGGAAAGCGTCAGCCATAGCGGTAAGGCGCATTTCAATGAGTTTATTAATGGTGCTTTCGTTGGTCATGATCTTTTACCTCCATAGTATCTGGCGCCTCTGGTTATGCCGCGCGATTTCGCCTGTGCCTCTGTGCTTAAAGCAAGACAGGCATCCGGCTCCTGCTTCATGACAGCGAGTAGATTTTTGATACTTTTATAGCTGGGTCTCCCACTGTAGGACAGTGCACGCTCACAGGCTTTTTCAAGGCGCTGTGACGTATGTTTGTCCGCCAGCCTCAACAGTCCCATACAGCTTCTGTATGACTGCTGTTCGACCCGGCCTGAGGTAAGGATCGCATCAACCACCTTTCGTGTGTTCGGCCCGATCTGATCCGCCCATCTGCGGAAACGGTCGCCGTTCCACTCCAGATATTTCTGGTGATCATCGGGCATGTGCTCCGTGATCGTGGAATACTGGCCGCTCCTGCCGTGAAGCCGGCGATGGGAAGCGATCCGGTCATGATTGTAAAAGACTTCAATAGTAGTGTCTGTCACCCGCACATCGACCTTATCTTTGATATACTGATGAGGCACGGAGTAGTACATACCATCTACTGCGATGTGATAGTTGAACTGGACGGTGGCTCTTTTCCACTCAGCCGGTTCGAAGGGTGTGGCAGGCAAAGGTGCCAGTAATGGCTGTTCTTCCCCAAGAAACAGACTGAGCCTGCTGCATTCCTTTTTCTGGAATTGTCTGGCATTGTAGGCATCGAGTTTCTTCCGGATAGCTGAGTTCAGCTCAGCCAGGGAAAAGAACTGCTCATTCCGTAAAGCGGCGGTGATCCAGGTAGATATCTTGCCTACAGAGCCTTCTACGTTTGGCTTGTCCTTGGGACGGCGTACACGGGTCGGCAGGATCGCGATATTATAGTGTTCCGCCATTTCGTGATACGTCGTATTGAGCACCGGCGTGTACCAGTCACTCTTTTTGTGATCGACAGCTGTCGTACAGTTATCGGCCACGAGCATCGGTGTTACGCCGCCGAAGAATTCGAACATGTGGACATGGGCCCTGATCCAGTTCCCGGTCCGCTCGTTCATGAAGGCTTCAACATACGTGTACTGGCTGTAAGTCAAAACGCCAACGAACAGCCAGCAGTCGGTGATCTCACCAGTGTCAGGATCGATGATGTGTGCAGGATCTCCCGCCCAGTCAACTTCGATCTGTTCACCCGGCTTTCTGGGGATGTGCATGGTTGCACGGCGTTTCTGCTCATCCCTGCGAATGTATTCGCAGAACTGGGAATACATGAGAGGCTCTTCACCGGCCTGCCGGCATTCCTCGCAGTATTCGATCCACAGAAGCTTTTTGGTGACACCGTTCCGCAACAGTTCTTTGCGGATGTAGTCGTAATCGGGCAGACGTCTGTCTGTCGCCGATTTCTCGCTTGGGAACAGTAGTTCCTCAAGCGCACCGTCGGTCATGCCGAAATCGAGTGGCCATGAGATGTTCAGTTCATCAGCCCTGTCAATCACGCGCCTGACCGTGTTGCGAGAAACACTGCAGCTTCGTGCAATGTTTCGGTCGCTGAATCCCAGGGTCTTGAGCCGTAGGATCTCACGATACTTGGTCATAATGGTGACCCTCCTTTATCTGTAGTCACGCCGAAGCGTGCCTGTACAGTATAAAGGAATATATGATTCAGGAGCCGCATGGTGGCTCTAAAACTCCGGAATCAGTGGCTCTCATTCTCCGGAATGGTGGCTCTCAAAGTCCGGACAGGTGGCTCTGAGGAGGCCGGAATAATCATTTAGATTAGCATTTATAGCTCATTGTAAAGGGTGGCTCTGTACATCGAAATAAAGGTTGATTCCAACAGGCGCTGCCACGCGGAATGGGTGGCTCTTGCTAACGGGCGAACTTGCTCTTAGGAGCCGGAATACTCACATAATGGTGGTAAAGTACTACTTCTACTTGTTTCATAGTAGTAAAACACTACTATCTAATCATGAAGGAGAGATGGTAAGTTTACCATCCACCGGATCATTGAGCGGTTACAAACAAGATAAAGGGAAAAGATAAGTTATGAGTAGAGAAGGAAAACTGGCAAAGAATACACTTGTTTTGTCCATTGGAACATTTCTGCCCAAATTAGCTTCATTTATCACATTACCTATATTAACAGGATATCTAACAAAAGCGG
>JAFZQZ010000063.1 GCA_017620135.1 Bacillota bacterium | reverse complement strand
CCTGGCAAGCAGACACATACGAAGAAAAGTCAAAATGAGTCGGCTGACTATAGGATGGCTTGATCTTGGCAAGCAGACGCAAATGAGGAAAAGCTATAATGAGTCGGCTAGCGGTGGGGCGGCATAGAGCAAGTGAGCAGACACAAATGGTAAACTGAGGGAATAAGCCTGCTACATGGCGGCCAATTCCTCGCAAAGGCGGTTGACGGTTCTGCTGTCCAATGGATGATCAGCGCTTTCAAATGTGAAGATCACATCGCGGCCCGGGATAAGACCATTTCTGATATAAGCAGCCTGCCGGTTCATGAAATTGTCCAGATAAGACGGGTCACTCATCATACCGTTGTGTTCAAGGTAAACGATTCTTCGTGATCGGACCAGAAGGATCCGAAAATCCGGATGGATGGTGCCATATCCTTTCAAAACAAGCGGGTATTCATATTGATAGGGAATGCCATAACTGTTCAGCTTATTGGCCAGGATCAGTTCCGACTTGGAACGTACGCGCTCTCCTCGGTCCGAAAGGAATTCCGGAGTGTTATCATCGTCTCTGAATCCTTTTTTTTCGTAACCTTCGGACTGCCAGAGACGGATGTACATCTCATCTGTGATCACCCGCGGCGAAACATGAGGCTTTCGCAGGTCATTCAACTCCATGTACAATGCCTCCAGTGAATGTGCATCCAACTGTCGGATCAACGACTCGACCAGGCGGCACTCTTTTACGGCATTCTTTAGACAATATGTAATGACCTCCGATTTGTAGGTTCGTGGATTTACCTGTATACTACAAGTCGGCAAAGACAAATGGTAACAGGGTTTACCGCATACAAATGGAGGTCATCAAATGAAGTATAGCACAGTCTACGTTGGAATGGATGTTCACAAGGAAACTTTTTCTCTCTGCTGTTTCACAAACGAGAAAGAAGAAGCAGAGTATCCTCAGAAAGTCGACGGCCATTACAGTAAGGTCATCAACTACATCGAGGCCATGCGTTTCCATTACGGAGACGATGCAACATTCATATGCGGTTATGAGGCTGGATGCCTCGGGTTTACTTTGTATCATCAACTGACGGATCACAACGTGAAGTGCATCGTCATGGCGCCAACAACGCTGCTAAAACCGTCAGGAAGGAAAAAACTCAAAACGGACAAGCGTGACGCGGCTCTTCTTGCGCGGTGCCTTGCTCATCATGATTACTGTCCGGTTCATATACCGACCGATCGGGATGAGCAGATCAAGGAATATATCCGGATGCGTTGTGATCACAAGCTGGCGCTCAAAAAGATCAAGCAGCAGATTCTCGCTTTTTGCCTGCGGCATAACTATCGCTTCACGGAGACTAACCATCATTGGACACAGGCACATTTGAGATGGCTCCGAACTTTGAAGCCAGATGGTCTGTACCAGGAAATCCTGGAGGAATACCTGATCACCTTCGATCAACTGACCGCCAAGATTGATCGCCTCGACAAGCGTATCGAAGAGCTTGCTTCGGACGAAGATTATCAGGAGAATGTGAAAAAACTCACATGCTTCCTTGGTATCCAGACACAGACCGCACTATCCGTCATTGTTGAGGTCGGCGATTTCAAACGCTTTGCTGATGCACAGCACTTTGCTTCTTACCTGGGCTTGACACCGGGCGAGGATTCCAGCGGTGCGGACCAAAACCTTCTGGCTATTACAAAAGCCGGCAACCGACACGTCCGCATGCTTCTAATCGAAGCCGCTCAATGTTACGGCCGAGGACAAGTTGGCTATAAGTCAAAGGCTTTGCAAAAGCGTCAGGAGGGGAATTGTCCAGCGGTTATCTCCTATGCTGATAAAGCCAACGAGCGGCTGCGACGCCGATACTATCATCTTGTCCTCGGCAAAAACAAGCGAAGCAACGTTGCGAAAACAGCTGTAGCCAGAGAACTCGCCTGCTTTGTCTGGGGCATGATGACGGAGATGACCGCATGAAGTACAACATCGTCCCGTCACAGTCAAGTCCAAGCCGCCTGCGGCGGTGCTTCGCAGACTTGACAGCGCCGTTCCGATGTTGTGATCGGCACCTAAGCTGATGCAAGCCGGCTTATGCCGGTTCCATCAGCCACAGATAACTAAAAGCATCTTGGTAGGGCTATGGTTCTTTTCAAGGTTCGAGCAATCTACGATGACCCTATGTCGGCACAGAGCAATCTGTGATCCACGCTTTTAGACGGTAGTGCTCACGGCGGACCATTGACCTGTCGGTAAGGAGAGCAATCTCTGAATCCACGTATATCAGAGTGGCCAATGCCGAGAACTGATACTCCGTGGCCCTACCCAGGTGCTTTCAGATACAACTAAAAACTTGTGATGATTTTTGCTCAATTTGCCTCTTGACAAAGGTCATTACATATCAGGATCTTCTCATCGTACTCCTTCTGTGCAAGCCGATTGACCAGATCGGTGTTCTCTTTTTTGATATATGTGCCGCCTCGCTCGGAAGCGGCCTTTCGCCAGTAGAATTGTATACGGCCGCCGTTGCTGGCTGCCCGCAGACATCCCGAAGGGGCATGATCCAATGACTGCTTTGCATCCCGGATCAGGTACTGCAGATGCACCCGCCGTTTGTTCAACTGAGATTTCAGGTTTTCGATGCTTTCTGTGATGATATACATGATATGTCTCCCGGATGAAAAAGATGAGAGGTGTTCCGTAAGAATAGAGTTTTGAGCTAACGAATAAACAGGAATCAAGCATTTGGGGTATGGTATAACAGAAACTGGTCGATGAGGGAAAAGAAATATATCTGTGCCAGAATTCACAAAGTCACAATAATCGAAACAGGGGAAAGATATTGATGAAAGTCGATAAAAGCACGTGATGGGAATCGAACCCACGTATCCAGCTTGGAAGGCTGGTGTTCTACCATTGAACTACACGTGCGCTTCAGCCTGTATAGTATACCGTCGGGCCGTTGTGATGTCAAGAAGGAGATTCATCGAACTTTTCACCCGAACTTTTCAACGCATCTTTCAACGGAACACACTGAAGGATTTCGTCATACCAAAGAAGTACTCTCGAGAGACCTTGCAGCCGGGAAAGAGTTTCTTCAATGTGCGCAGTGATAGCAGCTCTGTCCCGTTGACCTGGGATATTGCTTCTTCCCGGCTTAAGTTCCATTTTTTTGCGACAGCTTTCACTCGAAGCTTTTTCGGAAGAAACTGCACGAACAGCATCATAAAGTGCGGCTCAATGGGAAAAAACTTGTTGGGGGTCTGTATGTAGATGTGCTTCCCAACTCTCATAGCCTCATCTGCCATGGCTTTCATCTTACTCAGGTCTCCCACATGCTCAATGACCGAATTGGAAAAAACAAGATCTACTGACTGATCGGCATATACGGACAGATCGGTCGCATCTCCCACAATGCTCTTCATAGACTCACTCGACGAATCAGCCTGTCTATCCTCCAGATTCAGCATGGTGATATTGGAAGTATCGATAATGTAACGGTCGCATGCATGCCAGAATTTCTCTTCGCCTCCCAGATCGAGAATCTCCACCCGTCGGTTCTCAGATCTGACTTCCTCCATTACGGTACTTTTGTAGAAGGATAAGTATTTCTCCATACGCTTTCGGCGAAGCCGGTAGGAGATCGAGTTATCTGTCTGGGAATCACTCTGGTGATAGATCCATGATTTGATTGACATTCCGGCCATTGCAAATTCTCCTTGATCGCATCAGTTTTCCCTCTCGGGATTCATACATACATTGAATATCCCAAATTGGGATATTTCGAATATACCAATTTGGGATAATAACGTCAAGGAGCAGACTGTATGGGTTTTCGACTAAAACAGTTGCGGAAGAGCAGGCGAATATCTCAGATACGACTGGCAATGGAACTGGGAATGACGCAGAATTCCATCAGCCGCTTTGAAACCGGTTCCAGACGGCCGGATTATGAACTGTTGATCCGTTTTGCAGATTATTTTGATGTTTCTATCGATTATCTCGTCGGTCGAACAGATAATCCGGAGATCAATCGATAATCGAGGATCCGAATCTCATACTACGGGAAGGTCGTTAAGTGTATCGACATGCTTCAGATCAGCGCCCTTAGCAGGATCAGGAGGAGCAGGATCGGAGCCACAAAGCGCACCATGATGACATAAACGCCCTTGCGCTTGAAAGATTCCCCATTCTTTGTCACCTCATCGATGACTGTCGTCGGCTTCAGTACCCACCCGACGAGTATGCATGTTGCGATCGAGACGATCGGCATGATCAGATTGTTGCTGACATAATCCATGATGTCGAGGATCTGCGCTTCGGCGCCGTTCGGCAGCTTAATGTTAAAGTAGAGCAGGTTGTACCCCAGACAGACGATGGCACCGAGGACCAGCGCGATCAGGCCTTCCGCGAGGGTCGCGCTTTTCCTGCTCATATGGAACTGGTCTATGAAGCTGGAGACGACCGCCTCCAGCAGGGAGACAGCGCTCGTCGCCGCGGCAAAAAGCACCATGGCAAAAAACAGGCAGCCGATCACCGCCCCGAATCTTCCCATGGCCTGAAAGACCTGTGGAAGGGATACAAACATCAGGCCGGGTCCTGCCTGCATGCCCTCTCTCCCCATGAATACAAAGACTGCGGGGATGATCATCACGCCGGCAAGAAAGGCGATTCCGGTGTCGAAGATCTCGATGTGCACGATCGACCGGGACAGGTTCGTGTCATCGCGCATGTAAGAACCGTAGGCGATCATGATCCCCATGGCCACGCTCAGACTGTAGAAGAGCTGTCCCATCGCATCCATCACGATCGAGAAGAAGGAACCTGCCGTGATCCCTGTGAAATCCGGGATCAACAGAATCTTCAGGCCTTCCAGGGCGGACCGCGTCGTGCCGTCGGCATCCGTGTGGGAGAGTGTCAGGCAGAAGACAGAAATGGCAAGGATCAGGACGACCAGCGCAGGCATGATGATCCTGGAAAACTTCTCGATCCCCTTGTCAACACCACCGAGCACGATGATCATGGTCGCGAACAGAAAGATCACAAACATGAGGATCGGCGAGGAAACATCGGTGATAAAGCCGCCGAAATATCCGTCCGCCGCGGTATCCGCGCCTTTCCCCGTAAGAAAGACAAGAAAGTATTTCAGCACCCAGCCGCCGATCACGCAATAGTACGGAATGATCAGCATGGGTACCAGACAGGACAGGATGCCCAGCGGCTTCCATTTTTTCGACAACTCCCCATACGCGGTCAACGGTCCCTGCTTTGTCTTTCTTCCGATCGATACTTCGGTGATGAGGAGTGTAAATCCGAAGGTGAGTGCCAGAATAAGGTAGACCACCAGAAATAGACCGCCGCCGTCTCTCGCCGCAAGATAGGGAAACCGCCAGATGTTGCCCAGTCCCACGGCGCTTCCCGCCGCCGCCAGCACAAAGCCAATCATCCCGGTAAATGAGTTTCTGCTGTTTTTTTCCATGATCCCTGACCACTCCAGTGAATTTATATTGCGGCATGGGCGCAATTCCGGTACGTATTATATACCATACCGCGGTCATCGGGAACGATAATATGGGAATCTGCTGACAGAATCCCATAGTTTGTGTATAATAGATATCATGTTTTTCAACGCTCACCGATGAGATCAAAGGAGTTGCCATGACCAGAGAAGAAGCGATTCAGAAACTAGAGAAATTCGGACAGTCGCATGTCCTTGCCTGGTGGGATGATCTGACGGAGGATCAGCGGGAAGCCCTGCTTGCGCAGATCGACCGGACGGACTTTGCGGTCCTGGAGAACTGCAAGAAGCGCGGACATACCTATCCGCGCGGCACATTCGCTCCGATGAAGACGATGGAGCTTCCGGAGATCGACGGCAGACGCGAGGAATTTGCCGCGGTGGGCAAAGAGGCGATCCGTCAGGGCAAGGTCGCTGCGGTGCTGCTGGCGGGCGGCATGGGCACACGACTCGGCTCCGATAATCCCAAGGGCATGTATGACATCGGATTGACGAAGCCTGTCTACATCTTCCAGAGACTTATCGAAAATCTTCTGGATGTTGTGCGGGAGACGGATTCCTGGCCGCGGCTGTTCATCATGACGAGTGAAAAGAATAACGATGCGACGGTCGCGTTCCTGAAGGAGCACGCCTTCTTCGGTTACAGAGAGGATCGCGTCACCTTTTTCATGCAGGACATGGCACCGGCCTCGGACTATGACGGTAAGGTCTACATGGAGAGTAAATGGGAGATCTCCACTTCCCCGAACGGCAATGCGGGATGGTTTTCTTCTATGATCAAGGCGGGTCTTCTGCCGCTTGTGGAAAAGGAAGGGATCGAATGGATGAACATCTTCGCGGTGGATAACGTCCTCCAGCGGATCGCCGATCCGGTCTTTGTCGGTGCGACGATCTCGGCAGGCGTGGAAGCCGGGGAAAAGGTGGTCCGCAAGAATGCGCCGGATGAGCGCGTGG
>JAFZQZ010000062.1 GCA_017620135.1 Bacillota bacterium | reverse complement strand
TCACACTTGTTAAGGAATACTACGATGTAAGGAACACCAACCTGACGTGAAAGAAGGATGTGCTCCTTGGTCTGAGCCATAACACCATCGGTAGCAGCAACAACGAGGATAGCACCATCCATCTGAGCTGCACCGGTGATCATGTTCTTGATGTAGTCAGCATGACCTGGGCAGTCAACATGAGCGTAGTGACGTTTCAGGGTCTCATACTCAACGTGTGCGGTAGAAATTGTGATACCACGAGCTCTCTCTTCGGGAGCCTTATCGATCTGATCGAAAGCAACTGCATCGCCCAGACCCAGTCTCTCATGCAGGGTTTTGGTGATCGCAGCAGTCAGGGTAGTTTTGCCGTGGTCAACATGGCCGATCGTACCAATGTTAACATGGGGTTTTGTTCTTTCGAACTTCTCTTTTGCCATTAGAATTATCCTCCTAAGATTTTTGCCAGAAACATCAAGTCATATTATATTAAAGATACTTGATTTTTGCAAGGCTTTTTTTATGCTTTGATGTGCTCGTTCAGAATCTTCTCTCGAACACTTCGGGGAACAGGATCATAGTGATCAAAGAACATGGAATGGTTGCCTCGGCCCTGTGTTTTGGATCTCAGATCCGTCGCGTAGCCGAACATCTCAGACAGCGGAACATATCCGTGGATCACCTGAGAACCGTTGACACCTTCCATACCGTCGATCTTGCCGCGGCGGGCATTGATGTCGCCGATGACATCGCCCATATACTCTTCCGGTACCGTGACGTCCACTTTCATGATGGGCTCCAGCAGAGTCGGCTCGCCTTTTCTCATCGCTTCCTTGAAAGCCATGGAACCGGCGATATGGAATGCCATCTCGGAAGAGTCAACTTCGTGATAGGAACCGTCATAACACTCGGCTTTGATACCAAGGACCGGGAATCCGGCCAGCATACCGCTCGCCATCGCTTCACGGATACCTTCATCGACTGCCGGGATATACTCTTTCGGAATTGCGCCGCCCACGACCGAATTAACGAATTCGTAGGTGTTTTCCGCGTTGGGATCGGTCGGATAGAAACGGACCCGGCAATCGCCGTACTGTCCGCGTCCACCGGACTGACGAACGAATTTGCCCTGAACATCGACTTCCTTGGTGATCGCTTCTTTATAGGCGACCTGAGGAGCGCCGACGTTGGCTTCTACCTTAAACTCTCGCAGCAGACGGTCGACGATGATCTCCAGATGAAGCTCGCCCATACCGGAAATAATGGTCTGTCCGCTGTCGGGATCGGTATGTGTACGGAAAGTAGGATCTTCTTCCGCCAGTTTTGCAAGCGCGATTCCCATTTTTTCCTGGCCAACTTTGGTCTTTGGCTCAATAGCGACCGAAATGACCGGCTCAGGGAAGATCATGGACTCCAGGATGATCGGATGAGCTTCATCGCAAAGCGTATCGCCGGTGGTCGTGAACTTCAGTCCGACTGCGGCAGCGATATCTCCGGAGAACACTTCTTCGATCTCCTAACGTTTATTCGCGTGCATCTGCAGGATTCTTCCAAGACGTTCTTTTTTATTCTTGGTCGAATTAAGCACATAGGAACCAGAGCTGGCTGTTCCGGAGTAGACCCGGAAGAACGCCAGTTTTCCCACGAAGGGATCGGTCATGATCTTGAACGCCAATGCGGAGAATGGTTCTTCATCAGAAGAATGACGAACATCCTTCTCTTCGGAATCGATCTTCACACCCTCGATCGCAGGAACGTCTACCGGGGCCGGCATATACTCGACGATCCCGTCGAGCAGAAGCTGAACACCTTTGTTACGGTAGGCTGATCCGCAGAAAACAGGTACGATCTCACATCCGCATACGCCCTTACGAAGAACTGCTTTGAGTTCTTCATTGGTAATCTCTTCCCCTTCCAGATATTTCATGGTCAGGTCGTCATCCAGCTCGACGATCGCTTCGATCATCTGGGCACGGAAATCTTCCGCCTGATCCACCATATCCGCGGGGATCTCCTCTTCATCGACGATCTGCCCGTCTGTATCTTCATACGTATAGGCTTTCATCCTGAAGAGATCGATGACACCACAGAAGTCGTCTTCCTTTCCGATCGGCAGCTGAACCGGGATCGCGTTGGCTTTCAGACGATCCTTCATCATCTGGACGGCATTCAGGAAATTGGCTCCCATGATATCCATCTTGTTCACGAACGCCATACGCGGAACATTGTATGAATCCGCCTGACGCCATACGTTCTCTGACTGAGGTTCGACACCGCCTTTGGCGCAAAAGACGCCGACAGCGCCATCCAGAACGCGCAGTGAACGCTCTACTTCTACCGTAAAATCCACATGGCCGGGAGTGTCGATGATATTGATACGGTTTCCTTTCCAGAAACAGGTCGTCGCGGCAGAGGTGATCGTGATCCCTCTTTCCTGCTCCTGCTCCATCCAGTCCATCGTAGCAGTACCGTCGTGCGTTTCACCCAGTTTGTGATTCTTACCGGTGTAGAAGAGAATACGTTCGGTCAACGTTGTCTTACCCGCATCGATATGAGCCATAATTCCGATGTTTCGGGTATGGTCCAACGAATATTCTCTCGGCACGAATGAATGTCCTCCTTAGTCTTAGAAACGGAAATGAGCGAAAGCCTTGTTGGCTTCGGCCATCTTATGAGTATCTTCTCTCTTCTTCACGGAAGCGCCGGTATTGTTGGCTGCATCCATGATCTCGTTTGCCAGGCGCTCTTCCATTGTTCTCTCGTTGCGAGCGCGGCTGTAGTTTGTGAGCCAGCGAAGGCCCATGGTCTGACGACGTTCGGGGCGTACTTCCATAGGAACCTGATAAGTAGCACCGCCAACACGTCTGGCTTTAACTTCAAGGACCGGCATGATATTATTCATGGCTGTTTCGAAAACTTCCAGAGGATTCTTTTCAGTCTTCGCAGCGATCCTGTCGAACGCGCCATAAACGATCTTCTGAGCAACGCCCTTCTTGCCATCCAGCATGATGCTGTTGATGAGCTTTGTTACTACCTTGCTGCTGTAAACAGGATCCGGCAGAACATCTCTGTGGGCAATATGTCCTCTTCTAGGCACGATTCTTCCCTCCTTAATTAAGAATAATTAGATCATCGGTACTCACGCTATTTTACGGGCATGATGTACGTGTGTCGCACCAATCAAAAGGGCCTGCCCTATATGATTGGTACCAGTTTTCCTACAATTACTTTTTCGGACGCTTTGCGCCGTACTTGGAACGTCCCTGACGACGGTTGGCAACACCAGCCGTATCCAGCACGCCACGTACGATGTGGTAACGAACACCGGGCATATCCTTGACACGGCCGCCACGGATCAGGACCACAGAGTGCTCCTGAAGGTTGTGACCTTCGCCGGGGATGTACGCGGTGACCTCAACGCCATTGCTCAGACGGACACGGGCAATCTTACGAAGAGCGGAGTTAGGCTTCTTCGGGGTATCTGTCTTAACGACAGTGCATACGCCTCTCTTCTGGGGAGAAGAAGTATCGGTCGCTTTCTTCTGCAGGCTGTTCCAGCCTTTCTGCAGCGCGGGCGCACCGGACTTTTTCGCAGAAACCTGTCTTCCTTTTCTTACCAGCTGATTGAAAGTAGGCATTATCGGCACCTCCTGTTTAGATTTTTTACACAGACCCGGCTATTATATCACCGGGCCTGGTAATTGTCAATGGTTTTTATTCATCGTCTTCGGAATCGTCACTGGCGGCAAGAAGTTCATCCAGAACTCCGGCCAGATCCAGCGTGCTTTCCTCTTCTTCCTCATATACGGTCTCATGTGCCGGGCCTTCCTTGACCGGTTCTGCCGGCTGTTCTTCGGATGAACCGTTCAGCACATATTCCGCATTCTGATACTGATCCATACCGGTACCGGCCGGGATCAGTTTACCGATGATAACATTTTCCTTCAGACCTTCCAGCGGATCGATCTTTCCTTTGATCGCTGCTTCTGTCAGGACACGCGTGGTCTCCTGGAAAGAAGCTGCAGACAGGAATGAATCCGTGGCAAGCGAAGATTTGGTGATACCAAGAAGGATCCTCTCGCCGGTGGCTTTTTCAAGTCCTTCCTCTTCCGCGATGCGGTTCTTCTCGTTATACTCCATCACATCCACCAGAGAACCGGGAAGCATATCGGTATCGCCGTTGTCTTCGATCCGGATCTTTCTCAGCATCTGGCGAACGATGATCTCAACATGTTTGTCGTTGATATCAACACCCTGGGAACGGTAGACTCTCTGAACTTCCTGGATCAGATAATCCTGAACGGCCAGGATGCCTTTGATCCGAAGAATATCATGCGGGTCAACAGAACCTTCCGTCAGGGTATCACCGGCTTCGATCGTCTGTCCGTCCGTGACTCTCAAGACGGCGCCGTAAGGGATCAGATAGTTCTTGCTTTCCTTGGTATCAGGATTCGTGATGATGATCTCACGTTTCTTGCGGCTCGTATTGTCTTCCACGATGCCGCCGAATTCCGCGATGACCGCGAGTCCTTTCGGTTTACGGGCTTCAAACAGCTCCTGTACACGAGGAAGACCCTGGGTAATATCACTGGCGTTGGCAATACCGCCGGCATGGAATGTACGCATGGTCAGCTGTGTACCGGGTTCACCGATAGACTGTGCCGCGATGATACCTACCGCTTCACCGACACGGACCGGAAGTCCGGTACTCATATCGGCGCCGTAGCACTTCGCGCAGACGCCGGAACGTGCCTGGCAGGTGAATACAGTACGGATATGGACCGTCTCGATACCGCAGCTGGTAATTCTCGCAGCCTGAGCAGGTGTGATCATCGTATCAGCGGGAACGATCACTTCTCCCGTCAGCGGATCCTTGACATCGTCCACTGCCCAGCGTCCTTTGATACGTTCTTCGAGCGACTCGATGATCGTCTCATGACGTTCCTGTTTGTCGCCGTTCTGGGTGATCTCATAACCTTTATATGCCTGGACCCACATACCCTTGGCACCGCCGTTCGGGCAGCAGTCCTCATCACGGACGATCATGTTCTGGGAGACATCGACCAGTCGACGGGTCAGATATCCGGAGTCGGCCGTACGAAGCGCCGTATCCGTCAGACCTTTACGGGTTCCATGGGCAGAAATGAAGTACTCCTGTACGTCCAGACCTTCCGCCAGACAGGATTTGATCGGCAGTTCGATAATACCGCCGCTCGGGCTGGCCATCAGACCACGCATGGCTGCCAGCTGCTTCAGCTGGTCCAGAGAACCACGGGCGCCGGATTCGATCATCATATAGATGTTGTTATCCTCACCCATACCGGGCAGCAGCATGCCGGTAACTTTATTGATGGTATCCGTCCACTCTTCGATAACACGTTTGCTGCGCTCTTCTGAAGTCAGAAGTCCGCGCTGATACTGTCTTCTGAGTTTGGCTACCACTTCTTCGGTCTTTTCGATCAGTTCCTGTTTCTGTTCCGGAATGATAACGTCCGCGACAGAAATGGAGATACCGCTCATGGTGGAATACTTATAACCAAGAGATTTGATGCTGTCGAGGATATCGATGGTATAGGTGATACCGTGGATATCGATCGAGCGCTGCAGGATCGGTTTGACCTGCTTTTTGCCTACCAGGAAATTGATCTCATAGGGCAGGTATGTCTCCGGGCGGGAAGGATCTCTTTCCACATATCCCAGATCCTGCGGGATCTTTTCGTTCAGGATGATACGTCCGACTGTCGTCTCTACGATACCGCTGACTGTCTGTCCGTTAACTTCCAGTGTCCGGCGGACTTTGATCCGGCTGTGCAGCGTCAGTTCTCCGTTGAACTGAGCCGCGATCGCTTCGCTCGGATCCTTGAAGACTCTGTCAGAACCGATATCATCGGGTTTTTCGATCGTCAGATAGTACATGCCGAGAACCATATCCTGAGAAGGTACGGTCACGACACCGCCGTCCGAAGGCTTCAGCAGGTTATTGGTGGAAAGCAGCATGAAGCGGCATTCCGTCTGTGCTTCGATGGACAGCGGAACATGCACGGCCATCTGGTCTCCGTCAAAGTCGGCGTTGAAAGGCGCACAGACCAGCGGATGCAGTTTAATGGCTTTACCTTCGACCAGGATCGGCTCGAAGGCCTGGATACCCAGACGGTGCAGCGTAGGCGCACGGTTCAGCATGACAGGATGCTCGCGGATCACTTCCTCAAGCACATCCCATACCTCACCCTGCAGACGTTCGACCATACGTTTGGCCGATTTGATATTATGAGCCAGTTCCTTTTCCACCAGCTTCTTCATAACGAAGGGCTTGAAAAGTTCGATGGCCATTTCTTTCGGAAGACCGCACTGATAGAATTTCAGTTCGGGACCGACAACGATAACGGAACGGCCGGAATAGTCGACACGTTTTCCGAGCAGGTTCTGACGGAAACGGCCCTGTTTGCCTCGCAGCATATCTGAAAGGGATTTAAGGGCACGGTTTCCGGGGCCGGTGACCGGACGGCCGCGGCGGCCGTTGTCGATCAGCGCGTCCACTGCTTCCTGCAGCATACGTTTTTCGTTGCGGACGATAATATCCGGCGCGCCAAGGGAAAGAAGACGGCGCAGACGGTTGTTGCGGTTGATCACACGACGGTAAAGATCATTCAGATCGGAAGTCGCGAAACGGCCGCCGTCCAGCGGGACCATCGCACGGATATCCGGAGGAATGACAGGAACGACATCCATGATCATCCATTCCGGTTTGTTTCCGGATTTCAGGAAAGCTTCCACCACTTCCAGACGCTTGATGATCCTCATCCGCTTTTGTCCGTTGGCGTTTTCCAGTTCCTTCTTCAGGTCGTTATCCAGTTTTTCAAGATCGATGGATTCCAGCAGTTCTTTCACCGCTTCGGCGCCCATGCCGACACGGAACGTGTCGCCGTACTTTTCTTCCGCTTCGCGGTATTCATTCTCGGAAAGCAGCTGCTTGTAGATCAGTCCGGTATCTCCACCGTCAAGTACAACATAGGAAGCGAAATACAGGACTTTTTCCAGCGCTCTCGGCGGAATATCAAGGATCAGGCCCATGCGGCTCGGAATACCTTTAAAGTACCAGATATGGGAAACCGGGCAGGCCAGTTCGATGTGGCCCATACGTTCACGGCGAACTTTTGCCTTGGTCACTTCCACACCGCAGCGATCGCAGATAACACCTTTATAACGGATGCGTTTATACTTTCCGCAATGACATTCCCAGTCCTTGGTGGGACCGAAGATCCTTTCACAGAACAGGCCATCGCGCTCCGGCTTTAAGGTTCGATAGTTGATAGTTTCGGGTTTTTTGACTTCTCCGTGAGACCACTCATGGATCTTTTCAGGAGAGGCAAGTCCGATCTTGATCGCATCGAACTGAATTTGCTGATGATTTGTTTTAACAGCCATTCAAATATCCCCTTTCTGCAAAGGCCTTACTCATAATCGTCGGTGACATCGTCATCCAGATCATCGGCTTCGAAAATCGACATACCGCTGTTCTCATCAGGACCATCGCCGAAGACATCGTCATCGTCATCATCGTCACTGTAATCATCGGAATAGTCATCCGGCTCGGATTCAGGTTCGTAGTAAACACCTGTCTCCACATCCTCCTGACCTTCCATGTTGACCTGGATCGGTTCTCCGTCATCATCCAGATCTTCCTGGATCGGGATCGTCCCATGAGCAATGATCGTAGTGTCCTTTTCGATCATGGGAGCGCGCCACATGAGCTGCTGCCAGAAATTCCGCGATTCCTGCCACTGTTCGATCCTGTTGTTTT
>JAFZQZ010000061.1 GCA_017620135.1 Bacillota bacterium | reverse complement strand
GTATGATGAAATGGTAGATCATGCCACGCTGGAAGGCTGCCTGGTTTCTTATGACGGAATGGAATTACAGATCTGAATAAAACCTGCTAAGAGGAGGAATTGCTATGGAACGACAGTTTCCGTATCTTTCAAGTCCGATCACCCTGGGACGGACCGTCTTTCGCAACCGCATGTTTTCCGCTCCCATGGGTGGAACCGATATCGCCAACGATGGATGCATCGGACCGAAGTCGACCGCTTTCTATGAACTGAGGGCCAAAGGCGGAGCCGCCGCGGTCACGGTCTCCGAACTCATGGTCCATCCGGAGACGGACGGGTCCCATGCTTATCATCTGGACGAGAGTATTCTCAACTCCCTGGCCTGTGCGACCTATACCGCGGACGCGATCCGCCGTCACGGGGCGATCCCGTCGCTCGAACTTTCCCATTCCGGGATGTTCGCCGGAACATATATGACCGACAAAACAAAGCAGAAATCTCTCCATCAGTGGGGACCCTGCGATACTGTACGGGCGGACGGCGTTCCGGTGAAAGCGCTCAGCAAGGAAAAGATCCAGGAGATCGTGCAGGCCTATGCGCATGTGGCAGGACTTGCGAAGCGCGCCGGCTTTGAACTGCTGATGGTTCATGGCGGCCATGGATGGCTGATCAACCAGTTCCTTTCGCCTTTGTTCAATCATCGTACGGATGAATACGGAGGCAGCCTGGAAAACCGCTGCCGGCTGGCGATCGAAGTACTGAAAGCGATCCGCGAAGAGGTAGGGCCGTTCTTTCCGATCGAGTTTCGTATGAGTGGCGCCGAGTTTGTGGACGAAGGATATGACATCGACGAAGGTGTAAAGATCGCTCAGATGATCGAGCCGTATGTGGATCTGATCCATGTTTCTGCCGGGACTTATCAGAAGACCTTCGGGATCACACATCCTTCCATGTTTACCGAACATGGCCGTAATGTCTTTCTGGCAGCTGAAATCAAAAAGCATGTGTCCAAACCGGTCGCCACGATAGGCGGTTTGAATGATCCGGCGCAGATGGAAGAGATCATAGCCTCAGGGAAAGCAGATGTCGTCGAAATGGCCCGGGCTCTTCTGGCAGATCCGTTCCTTCCGAATAAAGTACTGGCAAACAAAGCGGATGAAATCGTACGGTGCCTTCGCTGCTTCACCTGTATGGCGGAACGTGCGGCAACATCCACCCGCCGCTGCACGGTCAACCCGCTGATCGGCCGGGAAATGGAAGGAGACGAGATCTATCCCGCGCCGGTCAGGAAGAAGGTGCTGGTAGCCGGCGGAGGCCCCGGTGGTTTATATGCCGCCTGGACAGCCGCAAGAAGAGGCCATCAGGTCATCCTGTGTGAAAAGGAAGATTCGCTTGGAGGTATCCTGAAGTCAGAGCAGGCGCTTGACTTTAAGCATGAGATGTATGAACTGGCGCTTACCTATGAGAAGTTTGCCAGAAACGCCGGTGTCGAGATACGGCTTGGTACGGAAGTCACCAGGGAATATGCGGAAAAAGAAGCGCCGGACGCGCTGATCATTGCTGTCGGTTCCGAGCCGCTGATCCCTCCCATTCCGGGACTTGATGGAGAAAACGTGACCATCGTCAACAATTATTATCTGGAAAAGGAAAAAGTGGGTGACGAGGTCGTGGTGATGGGCGGCGGACTGGCCGGATGTGAATGTGCGATCCATCTGGGAAAGGAAGGAAAAAAGGTCAGACTGGTGGAAATGAGAGATTCTCTCGCACCGGACGCCAACGTCCGGCACCGTCCGCTGCTGCTGGCAGAAATCGCGAAATACGCTGAGGTCTATACGGGACACAAGGCTCTTCGTGTGACGGAGGAAGGTGTTATCTGCCAGGATCCGGATGGAAAGGAAGTGCTGATTCCCGGAAAAAGCATTATCTGTGCGCTGGGACAGCGGTCCCGGACGAAAGCCGTAGAAGAACTCAGAGACTGCGCTCCGTTTGTCCGTGTGATCGGGGACGCCGCGAAAGTCTCGACGATCACCAACGCCGTCTACTGGGGATACCACGCGGCACTGGATATTTAACAGAAGGAGAAGGCCATGTCGCTGCAACAGTTATTGCTCGGAAGAGAAGATAACCATATCCTGCCTTTTTTCTGGCAGAGAGGAGAAGATGAACAGACACTCCGGCACTATATGCGGGTGATCCATGACGCGAATATCCGCGCGGTATGCGTGGAGAGCCGTCCGCATCCGGATTTCTGCGGCCCCAAGTGGTGGGCCGATATGGACGCAATCCTGGATGAGGCGAAGAGACTTGGGATGAAGGTCTGGATTTTGGATGATTCCCACTTCCCGACCGGCTATGCCAACGGAGCAATGGAGCAGGCGGATCCTTCGCTTTGCCGCCAGAGCCTGGTCATACAATATGTGAAGGTTCCGGATGATCAGGAGAAGATCTGCTTTCGGAAGGAGGATTACTGGGAAGCCAGCCCCTTTACTCCGAATATGATCGAGAATTTCATGCTTGGCTCGCAGGCAGCGCCACGCCGGTTCGACGATGACCGGCTGGTCGCGGCCGTTGCGATCAAAGAGGGTGGCCGTCCGGATGATCTGATCGATCTTTCGGATCAGCTGGATCAGGTAACCATTACCTTTGACAAGCCGGATGAAGGCGCATGGAAGATCGCGGTCCTTCACCTGACCAGGAACCGCGGACCACATCGCAATTATATCAACATGATGGATAAAAAATCCTGCCGGAAGCTGATCGAAGCGGTCTATGAGCCGCACTGGGCGCATTACCGGCAGGAATTCGGAAAGACGATCGCCGGGTTTTTCTCGGATGAGCCGGAGATCGGAAACGGCCATCTGTATGAGTTCGGCAAGAAGATCGGCGAGCTGGAGGACCAGGCCTGGAGCGACGCGGTAGGAGAGAAGCTGAGGGAAAGATGGGGCAGCGACTATACGAGGTTCCTTCCTTTGATTTTCGACCAGGATTTCGACCGGGACCTGCAGGCGAAGGTGCGGGCGGACTATATGGACGTGGTGACCAGGCTGGTAGAGGAGTGTTTCTCATTCCAGCTCGGAGACTGGTGCCGTGCGCACGGTGTGCAGTATATCGGACATCTGATCGAGGACGATCATCAGCATACACGGACCGGTTCGAGCCTTGGCCATTATTTCCGGGGTCTCAGCGGACAGAATATGGCCGGTATCGATGATATCGGCGGACAGATCCTGCCGCAGAGAGAAGATATCGGTCCGGGCAACTTCATGCATCCGGTCAGAGACGGTGAATTCTGGCACTATACCCTGGGCAAGCTTGCCGCTTCCATGGCAACGATCGATCCGCTCAAACAGGGAAGAGCGATGTGCGAGGCCTTTGGCGCTTACGGATGGTCGGAAGGCGTGAGGCTGGAGAAATACATCGCGGATCACCTGATGGTGCGCGGGATCAACTATTTTGTCCCTCATGCTTTCAGTGCGCAGCCGTTCCCGGATCCGGACTGCCCGCCGCATTTTTACGCGCACGGGCATAATCCGCAGTACCGTCATTTTGGCGCGCTGATGAAATACATGAACCGGGTCTGTACGCTGATCTCGGACGGACAGGCTGTCATCCCGGCTGCGATCCTTTACAACGCGGAAGCGGACTGGACAGGTGATATGATGTACCTGCAGAAACCCGCGATCGAGCTGTATGACCGGCAGATCGACTATCATTTCGTTCCTGCGGATGTGTTTACAGAACCGAAGTATAAAACGAACCTTGGGGCCAAACTGATGATCGGCCAGCAGGAATATCAGGCACTGATCATTCCATATATGGAATATATCCCGGCCGCGGCAGCCGAGGCCTGTCTCCGGCTGGCGGAAGAAGGATGTAAAGTGATCTTTGTGGATGCTCTGCCTTCCGGTACGGTGGAGGGTGGACGGAAGGATCCGCTGATCCGGAATCTTGAAAAGAATGTTTTTGAGGGAAAGATCGCGGTCAGCCTGCTCTTAGAGCTTGGAAAGACGTGCCTTTCTATGGGCCTTCAGGACGCTGTCTTGGAACCGGCCTGTGACCGGATCCGGGTCTATCACTATTATAACGATGATCATTTCTATATGTTCGTCAACGAAGCGGCAAAGCCCTGGGAAGGAACCGTTTCGGTCGAACTTCCATGGGCAGCCAGCCTGTACGATGCATGGTCCAACGAGGTGATCGGTACCTTTGAAGGAACGGACGGAGTGAGTGTGGACGGGAAAACACGAAAGATCCCGCTTCGCCTGGAACCTCTGCAGAGCCTCTTCCTGTTCGACGGGGATGATTTCTCCCTTTCTCTCGGTGACCCGTCGCTGTCCGGGCAGGGCTATCCGGAAGGATCGGTCCGGGAAGACTTCAGCGAAGGCTGGAACCGCAGTCTGTGCCGTTCGATCGATTATCCGACTTTTGGCTTGGCAAAAACTGTTTCCCTGCCGGATGATCTGGCAGAGGAAGAGCCGATGTTCTCCGGCTTTGTCCGGTACGAAAAGAACCTGACCGTATCCGGCCAGGTTCGTAAGACCTATCTGGAGATCTCCGACGCCTATGAAGGCGTGGAGGTATTCGTAAACGGAAAGAGCCTGGGGATCCAGATCGTCCCGACGTTCCGCTATGACCTGACAAAGTCTCTGCAGGAAGGCGTCAATTTGATCCGGATCGAAGTCGCGACGACGCTGGAACGCGAGGCGCAGGAATTCCCGGATCGCTTCAGCGGCATGGTGCCCAAAGAGCCTGTCAGCTGTCCTTCCGGCATCAACGGGAAGGTTACGCTGATTCGGCTAAAGTAGCTTACTCTTTCAGCATTCTCCAAAGCGTCGTCCGGCTGATCTGCAGTCTTGACGCTGCCGCTCGCTGATTGCCTCCGCACTCATTAAGCACCTTTAGTACGATCGATTTAGTGATTTCATCCAGTGATTTGGAAAAATCAATACCGGTAGCATCTGTTTGTGTGGATGAACCTACCACTTTTTCTAGCTGTTCACCGGCGAGCTGTTCCTTTTGAAACTGTTCTTCCGCCAGGAGGACCTCCTGCGCGGATTTCAGGGTGATCCGGCCGTTCAGGGCGGAATCATACAGCCTTTCCAGGACGCGCTCCAGCTGTTTATAGTTGAACGGCCAGGAATATTGCCGCAAAGTGTCGCGTGCCTGCGGATCCATTTCCATGACATGATACCCACTGGCCTGATTTTTTCGGTTCAGAAAGAGACTGATATAGGTTTCAAAGTTCTCCAAGCGTTCTCTTAAGGGCGGGACTTCAAAAAGCTGGCAGAATGTTTTTTGAACCAGCCCAGAGATAAAGCGCAGTGTTTCCGGATCATTGGTTTTGGTATGGACGAACAGGACCTTGTTTCGCCTGCAGAACAGGTTAGCCTGGATGTGGTCCAGAAAAGCGTCCCGTTTTGCCGCATCCAGACGAGAGAGGTTTTTGATCAGGACGGTACAGTCGTTTTCGTCCAGTGGGGAATGGTCATTTTTCATCAAAAACTGCCATCCGGTAATATCCAGGGCGGCAAAGTCAAAAATCACCAATGGACGCGTTTTTAACGGGCCTGTAAGGTAAAGGTATTTTGCGACGATGCTTTTATAACAGTTCGGTTCACCTGTGACCAGGATGGGGGAGGAGGATTGATTCAGAATCTGCAGGGTGTATAGATCTTCTTTGCTTAAAAATGTCATCAGGTTTACGGAAGCAAGATCTGATTGTACCGCGCTTCGGTCAGCAAAGCTGATTCCATGCCGGTCGATCCTGACCGGGATCTTAGTGGGGATAAAACGCAGCACCAGGCACTGGCTGCCCTGCAGTTCTTCTTTGTCTATACTTACGGAATACTGAATATTCTGAAGTTTCTTATAAAAAGAACATTTTCCATATTTGATAGCCAGACTGATTTCCTTTTTTGATTTTTCACAGAGTTCTTCCGAAAGAGGATAGGAAGCTGTGGTAAATAGAAACTGACCGTCGTCTTGAAGAATGATGGTCTGATTCTCCTGGGAACGAAGGATGTTTTTATAAAAGAACATTTCTTCGTTCATTTTTTTGTAATACCCGGCGGAAAGGACAGCCTGGTCGAAAGCCTGTCGGATGCAGTCACTTCCTGAACTGATCAGGATGGCAGGAATCCCCATCAGTAAGGCATGCTCATAGGCAACGGCTCCGCAAAGCAGCATACCAAAGCCTTCAGCTTTTCTATCTTCCAGGACGCGGATCGTCTCTTCTTCCGAAGAAACCGAATAAACCGGGAAATCATCTCCTGTCAGTTCTTTTAGTTTTTGGAAGTCGGACGCGATGGAGGTAAATCCGACAGCCGCGTACTTCGTCCCGCTGTTGCGGGCAAGACGAACCGCTGCGATCAGGTCGAAGGCGGATACCGGGATATCGATGACGGGAACGGAATGAATCCGTTTTCTAAGTTCTGTGGCGGTAGCGCCGCGGGATAGGATCACTTCATAATTTTGACTTAGGTTTTCTTCGAGAATCCGGATGCAGTCACGGTAATCGCCTACAAATACGTCCAGTCTGACATCGTTTCGCTCGGAAGCGATAGCCATCATCCTTTCTTTCATCTCCGAATAGGGAACGATTCCCAGAATTTTCGTCATAGATCCGACTCCTTCTTCTTGTTTTGTTTTAATTATATCAAAAATAGTTCAAAAATGAAACCACCATAAGGTTCTTTCTTCCATGATTTTTGCGATAATAGGGACGTAAACAAACAGGGGGTTTCAAAAATAAACACCTGTCAAATATACACATTGGAAAAGGAGATCACGAAAATGAAAAAAGCATTATTATTTGTATTGTCCGCTTGCCTTATGACAGCAGCCCTTCTTAACCTTGGCGGTGGTTCGGCCGAATCCTTCTTCAGTAAAAATGAGACGGCGCAGAACTATATGGAAAGCACATACTGGGGTGGCGAGCAGACAGCAGATGACCAGGCCATACTGGAAGCGATGGAGTGGCTCCCCACGCAGAATTTGAATTGACATTGAGACAAAGAAAAGAAAACCCGCCCCAAAGGGTTGGGGCGGATAAGAAAAACTGTGAATAAGTCCAAATCTTACGGCTTCGTGAAGACCAGTACGTTCCAGGAGGCGGGGGCAAGCACAAACGGTGTTTGTTCTGTCAATTCTTTGCCGCTCCTTTCTTTTCTGATGGGATGGACTTTTTCTTCCTCAGCGGAGTTGACGGCCAGAAGATCGTCAGATTCCAGGGCTTCCCAAAGCGATAGCTGATAATCCTCAAATCCACGCATATCGATCGTAAGATCCGCTTTTTCCTCAAGGCAGCGGTTCACGGCAAATACCGTGAGCTGCTGCTTTTCTTCGTTCCAGACAGCCGCCGCATCCACGTCGGAGACATTTTCGTGATGGGAAGTCGCGTGTGTGGTAGAGCGGAGGATCGGCGTCAGGGAGATCCCGCGGCCAAACTTAGAGGCGTGGAAGAAAGGATAGAAGATCGTCTGACGCCAGGCTTTTCCGGCTTCCTCGGTCATGATGGGAGCTATGACGTTGACCAGCTGGGCCAGGGCGGCGATCTTCACGCGATCGGCGTGTTTCAGGAAAGTGATCAGCGCGAGGCCGTCGACGATGGCGTCTTCGAAGGTATAGATATCTTCCAGCAGATGCGGATGGCGGCGCCATGGCAGATTTTTCATGTCAGCGTTGTCAGAAGCATTGGAATGATACCAGACGTTCCATTCGTCGAAGGAAAGATCGATCTGCTTTTTCGAATGCTTTTTAGCTTTGACAAGATCGCAGATATTGACGACGGTACGGATGAATTCGTCCAGATCGAGGTTCTGCGCGAAGAAATCCGGTGTATCCCCGGAGGCGTTGGACCAGTAGGTGTGCAGAGAAACATAGTCTACATAGTCGTAGGCTTCATCCAGGACTTCCTCTTCCCAGGTGCCGAAGGTCGGCATGCCCTTGTGAGAGGAACCGCAGACGACACATTCGATGGAATCATCCATCATTTTCATGGCTTTCGCTGTTTCCGCCGCCAGCTTTCCATACTCCCGGGCCGTTTTGTGACCGGTCTGCCAGGGACCGTCCATCTCATTGCCCATGCACCAGAGCTTGATATCATAGGGTTTTTCATCCCCGTGAGAACGACGAAGATTCGCGTAACAGGAATCCGTATCGAGATTGCAGTATTCTAAAAGATTGAGGGCAGCCTCCACACCGCGGGTCCCGAGGTTGACTGCCATCATGGGCTTGGTACCCGCTTTTTTTGCCCAGCGGGCGAATTCCTGAATACCGACTTCGTTCGGCTCCAGCGTGCGCCAGGCAAGGTCCAGCCGCGGTTTTCTTTCCTCTTTCGGCCCGACACTGTTTTCCCAGTAGAAGTTGGAAACAAAGTTACCGCCGGGATAGCGGACGATGGGCACGTTCAGCTCTTTGACGAGATCGATCACATCCTGCCGGAAGCCTTCTTCATCGGCCGTTTCGTGGCCCGGCTGGTAGATACCGGTATAGACCGCGCGGCCGAGATGTTCGATAAAGGAACCGTACATTCTTTCGTCCACCGGGGCGATCTGGAAATCCCGGTCAACGATCAGGGTAGCTTTTTTATTCATATGTTTTCCTCCGAAATAAGAATGGATTCGTTCTCAGTTGTCTCTCGTGCCAAACGTATCTGTCCAGAGCGGCATATATCCGGCGCGGACAGCCACGGCCTGCGAGGCGAGATTGGTGACGGAAGCACTGTAGAACGGGATCTTTCCTCGCTTCAGGATCTCGACCGTCAGGTTGCGCACGAGCACAGCGGCCAGTTTCCTGCCTCTGTATTCTTTCTTTACATCCACGCCGACTTCGCGGAGCTCTTCCGTTTCATATGAAGCACCGGCGACAGCCACGATCTTTCCCTGGTCTCTGGCGTACAGCACAAAGCACGTCGGCGTATAGCCATTTTCGTCGAAAGCCAGGGAATTATCGAATCCCTCGATACCCTCCAGCTTCCGGATCTCATCATCTACCAGAAGTTCATAGGTGAAGCCTTCCGGATAAGGCAGAGGTTCCATCTGTTTCAGATCCGGTACATAGTGGATCGTCTGTCCGAAGATGAATTCGCTTTCATACAGGATATCCCGGATCTGGCCCTGAAGGGCAGACTGAGCCTCCGGATAGAGATTTGGCGAGATGGTTACGATATTCGTATCGCCGATGCTCAGGATCTTCATGTACCGCTCACTGCGAGCTTCATCTTTGATGAATATTGTGTCTCCCGAGTACAGATCCTGGACGGTGCATGCCATCTGCTCAGCGATATAGCGATCATAGACCGCCCTCATGTCTTCTTTTGTCATAACTATCCAAGCCGGGAAGTTTCCCGGCTGCCTCCTTTCACATACAGAATCATTGTAGCATATCATCTTAAAATAGTGAATACAGTTCGACGCAAAAAGACGAGCATGATGTGACAAGATGGGTGGAAATATGATATAATTCTGTCAGAAAGGGGGAATAAACGGTCAATGGTGAATATCAAAGAGTATTTAGGGACGAAAGATTTCTATAAACGAATGGCGGTGATCGCCGTTCCCATCGCGCTGCAGAGTATGATCACAATCGGCGTCAATATGATGGATACGATCATGGTCGGTACGCTGGGTGAGGTCGCTATCTCCGCGACGGCGCTGGCCAATCAGTTCATCACGATCTATCATATCGCCTGTATGGGGATCGGCATGGGCGCGTCCGTGCTCGTTTCCCGTTACTATGGCATGAAGGATATGGTCTCGCTGAAAAAGGCGATCACGATCATGCTGAGGCTGTGCATCGGCTTTGGCCTGCTGTTTATGGCGCTTTCCATCGCCATTCCCGGCGGCATCATCCGGATGTATACGCCGGATGCCGACGTCATCCGTGAGGGAACGAAGTATCTTCAGTGGTCGGTGCCGACCTTCCTGCTCCTGGGAACGCTGCTCGATGTCACATTAGTGCTTCGAAGCATCGGCAAGGCGAAGATCCCGATGATCTGTTCGATCATAGGATTCGTTTCCAACATATTCTTCAACTGGGTCTTCATCTTCGGTCATCTCGGCGCACCCCGAATGGAAGTGGCGGGCGCCGCGCTTGGTACGCTGATCGCTCGTTTCATTGAGTGTTCGATCGTTCTGACATATTTCTTCTTCAAACAGAAAGAAGTTCGCTACCGGATCCGCGATATCTTCTCGAAATGTTCGGATCTGGTCAGTGAATATCTGAAGATCTCGATCCCGGTGCTGATCAGTGATTCCCTGATGGCGTTCGGCAATACGGCTGTCGCGATGATCATGGGTCGGATCGGTTCTTCCTTCGTTTCGGCGAACTCGATCACGACAGTTACGCAGCAGCTGACGACAGTCCTGACACAAGGTATCTCGCAGGCCAGCTGTATCATGACCGGCCATACACTGGGTGCCGGCGATATCGAGAAAGCCCAGAAGGAAGGTTATTCCTTCACGTTTGCGGGAGCGGCGCTGGGTGTGATCTCCGCCCTGGTCGTCCTGCTGATCCGTGAGCCGGTCATCAGTATGTACAATATCACCGAAGAGACGATCGGGATCGCGAGGCAGCTGATGAACGCCATCGCGCTGATCCTGGTCTTCCAGTCGACCAACAACATCCTGACAAAAGGTGTGCTCCGTGGCGGCGGCGATACAAGGTTCCTGATGCTCGGCGATGTACTGTTCCTGTGGATCGCTTCGGTGCCGCTCGGCATCCTGGCTGGGCTTTATCTGCACCTGCCGGCGTTCTGGATCTATTTCTTCATGAAGATCGACCAGGTTTTGAAATGTGTCTGGTGTTTCTTCCGCCTGAAGAGCGGAAAGTGGATCAAGAGTATCAGTGGCGTACGCAATGACTAACGTCATTGCGGCAATGACTGACATCATTACGGCAATGACTAAGGAGGTTGAACTATGCGGGTTGTGCATGTAGGACAGATCGGTAATGAAAAGACGATCGCGTTCGCGGTCAGTGAACTGAAACGGATCCTCCTTGAGATGGATCCGGAGCTTTCGATCGATCTGATCGAGAAACCCTATCTGCCTGGGAGCAAAGGGATTCTTTGGGTAGGGATGGATCCTTCGTTTGAAATTCCTGAAGACCCGGCGATCGACACGATCCGGATCGAAGTGGAGGATCTTTCCGGTTTTATCACCGGTTCCAATCCGCGTTCTGTCCTGATCGCGGTTTACCGCTTCCTGAAAGAAGCCGGCTGCCGGTTCGTCCGTCCGGGCAGGAACGGAGAAAAGATCCCCGAAAAAACAGAATGGGATTTTTCCGTTCTGGTAAAGGAGACTGCTTCCTATCCGCACCGCGGCGTGTGCATCGAAGGAGCGGACAGTTATGACAATATCCTGGACATGATCGACTTTCTGCCGAAAGTCGGGATGAATGAGTATTTCGTCCAGTTCCAGGTACCGACGGAATTCTTCGTCCGCTGGTATGAGCACAGGGGCAGTACCGTGCTGAAGCCGGAAGGACGCTCCGCACAGGAAGCCAGATGGATCGCGGAAGGAATGACGGCGTCTCTGGAGAATGAGATCAAAAAACGCGGACTTTGCTATCACAAGGTCGGTCATGGATGGACCTGTGAGCCGTTCGGGATCGACGGTTCGGGCTGGTTCACCCAGCAGAAACCACTGACGGAAGAACAGATCTCCATCCTGGCGGAAGTAAACGGTAAACGCGAGATGTGGGGCGGCGTGCCGCTGAATACGAATCTCTGCTATTCTCAGGAAAAAGTACGGGAAAAGATCACAGGCGCGATCACCGCCTACGCGAAAGCCAATCCCCAGGTGGACGTAGTCCATTTCTGGCTGGCCGACGGATCGAACAATCACTGTGAGTGCCCTGAATGCCGGAAGAGACTTCCGTCCGACTGGTATGTGCTGATGCTGAACGAACTGGACCGCAAGATGAGTGCGGAAGGCCTTCAGACGAAAGTCGTCTTTCTGATCTATGTGGATCTTCTCTGGGAACCCAAAACAGAAAAGATCGAGAATCCGGACCGGTTTATCCTGATGTTCGCGCCGATCACGCGTGAGTACGGCAAGAATTACAGCGACTTCCTGACCTTTGACGGACAGATCCCGGCCTATGAACGCAATCATCTGAAGATGCCGCGCTCGCTGGCGCAGAATATCGAGCATCTGCGGCGCTGGCAGAAGGAATTCAAAGGCGATTCGTTCGACTTTGACTATCATCTGATGTGGGCCCATGTGGGTGATATCGGCTATGAGAAATGCGCGAAGAACCTGTTCCAGGACATGAAGGATCTTCATACGATCGGTCTGGAAGGCATGGTCAGCTGTCAGATCCAGCGCTGCTTCTATCCCACGGCGATGCCGTTCCTCGCGATGGCGGCGGCCCTCTGGGATGAGAAGGCCGACTATGAGAAACTGGCGGCGGAGTATTACAGCGCCGCGTTTGGAAAAGGCGGTGAGAAGGTGCGGGCGGCGATGGAACTTTTGTCTGAAGCCTGTCATATCTACGATGATTCGATGAAGGTGTTTCAGGAAGGAATGAAAGCCTTCGAAACAGAAAAAGTCCAGAAAGCCTGTGAAATGCTCCTGGAGGCCGCCGGTGAGATGGGAGATGCTCCGGAGGCCGAAGAGATTCGGCTGTATACGGAATATCTGAACAGACTGCTGGCGCTTTTCGAAAAGCTGGAGGAAAAGGACACTGCCGGGACCAAAGAGGCAGGGGAGATCCTTCTTCAGTGGATGTGGGAACACGAGCTGGCGCTCCAGGGGATCCTGGATGTTCAGAACAGCATCAATGTGATCCGCCGGCTGCTTTGACAGGATTGTTATAATGAGATAGAGTTATCATGATTTTTATCCTCTATGGTTTTTCATATAATGAAACCATCAAAAGCAAACGGACTGAAGACAGTCCGATGAGTATAAGGAGGATATGATCATGGGAAACACCGTAACAGAAAAAGTCGTCGAAACCGCCGGACTGGATAATGAACTGGTAGAAGCCGCTATGAGCAAGAAGGAAAGAAAACTGAGAGAAGCGATCGCCCGTGAAGAAAGTATCGAGACTCCGGTCAAACTGCTCAAGCAGGCTACCGGCAACTAAAAGCTTTGCAAATAAATATGCAGGAAACGTGCGCATAAAGGCGCACGTTTCTTGACATATTGACAGAATTATGAAAGAATAAGGTCAAAACAGCGGAAAGGAGTCTCTATATGCCGTCAGTTGAAATGGAGATTATGCCGGATGCTTCGGAAGTCGTTCATTATGACCAGCCGGGTATCCCCTTATATATTCAGGGAGGCCGATTGTCGCTCTATCCGGAGATGAGAGCGGAGTGCCACTGGCATGAAGACCTGGAACTGATCCGTGTCCTTGAAGGAAAGATGAATTATTCCATCGATGGGAACCGGATCCAGCTGGAAGAAGGCGATCTTCTTTTTGTGAACGCGAAGCATCTGCATTACGGATATGACTATGCCAGGAACGAATGCCTGTTTATCTGTATCCTGTTCCATCCAAGCCTGGCAGGCCCTACTCCAACGATGTTCAAGGAGTTCGTCGAGCCAATCACAGGCTGTGAAGCATTGCCGTATCTGCACCTGAAACCGTCCGACAAGGATTATCCTGTTATCGTGCAGGCGATCGACGGAGCATGGAACCAGAAACAGTTCGGTGGAGACGCATACCAGCTCCTGGCGCTTGCCCAGCTTCTGAAGATCATGCCGATCATCCTTAAAAGAGCGAACCAGCTGAACCTACAAGATATCAGCATAAAACGGGATCCCAAGCTTTACGCGCAGAAGCAGATGGTCGCCTATATCTCCCAGAATTACGCGATGGATATGTCGCTGGAAGATATTGCGAAGGCGGCCAACGTCAGTGTAAGTACCTGCTGCAGGATCTTCAAGAATTATATCCACCAGTCGCCGATCGAGTTTCTGAACGCTTACCGGCTGAAGATCAGCTGTCACCTGCTGACAGAGACCAGTCAGAGTATCACCGATATCGCGACGACCTGTGGATTTAATCATACCAGTTACTATTCGGAGATCTTCCTCAGGTACTACGGATGCACGCCGACTCAGTACCGGAAGATCAACCAGAAATAAAAAAACTTCGGGGGATAAAACCTCCGAAGTTTTTTGCTGTATAAAAGCCTTCTGTTTATTTTCCGGCGACTGACAGCTTGCCTGCATAGATACTGGGAGAACCGATCCGACCCTGACCAAAGGACATACCGAAATCAAGGTCGTTTCCGATCATCTCGATCTTTTTGATCAGGTCAAAGAAGTTGTCGGAGACGGTGATGCCGTTCACGAACGTGGTCTTTTTTCCATCTTCAAGACGATAGCCGCTGGCCATCAGAGAGAAGTCGCCGGTGATCGGGTTGAGGCCCGCGTGCAGGCCGGCCAGATCCGTGATCAGAAGAGCCATGCCTTCGCTGTCCGCGGTGGCTTTCTGATAGAGCGCTTCCGGAGCGTCGTTTCCGGGAACGAGATACAGGTTGAACGGTGCGATCTCGACCGGCGCGAAGTAACTGGCACGGCTGGCGTTGCCGGTGGTCTCGCAGCCGGCTTTTTTCGCGGTCTGCAGGTTGTAGAGAAGGGTGAGGAAGACACCGTTTTCGATCAAGTTCTTCTTGAAGGTGGCCACACCTTCGCCGTCGAAAGCGGATTCATGGTCTTTATAGAAGGGATCGTCGACCAGGGTGACGATGTCGGAAGCGATCGTCTGGCCTTCTTTTCCCGCAAGCAGGGACATGCCCTGCTGGGCGTTCTTGGCAGAGAAGATCCCCGAGAACGCGGAAAGCATAGAGGAGAAAGCATCGTGGTCAAAGACGACGGGATAGCTGCCGGAAGGGACCGGAGCGCCGCTGATCTTGTCGAGGGCTTTGCCTACGGACTTTTTCGCGAGCTCTGCCACATCGATCTTGTCGAAGGGGCCGTCTCCTTTTTCGAAGCTGTTGAACTGTTCGTCACCGGAGCGCACCACAGCGCTCTGGAAAGCGATCTGCAGGGTATTTTCGGCGGAGAGATCCAAACCGGCGGAATTCACCAGGCGGATCCTGGTGGTACCCTGTCCGATATGACCCTGGGAACTCTTCTGGACACGATCATCGACCTTGACAGCGGCTTCATAAAGACCAAGCGCGAGTTTGGACATTTCGGCCATGGAGGCAAGGGCAGTTTCTTTGGGTTTGATCTCAGCGTAGGAAGGACTGCCGGCGAAGATGACCGCTTCATCTTCGGTCTCGATGGTGGCAGCGTTTTCGATCGCTTTTTCCACCAGGCGGACAGCTTCTTCCGAGGAAAACTGTTCCGTGGAGCAGTAGCCCATCTTCCCGCCGACTTTACAGCGGAAGCTGGCGCCGCCGGTCACGTCGCTGGAAAATTCCTCGATAGCGCCGGCCATGGAAGCGACCGACTGAGAAGATTCTTCCATGTAGTAGAGTTCATATTCAAGAAGACCGGCCTTTTTCGCCGCTTCTACGACTGCGTTTTTGAATACATCAAATTTCATCGTCTGATCCTCCTTCTCCTTAACGTCCGCCGACCGTGATGCTGGATACACGGATCAGAGGCTGTCCGACATTCGTGGGGATGGAACCGGATTTGGATCCGCACATGCCCTGGGCACTGTCCAGATTGTTGCTGACACGGTCGATCTTCGGAAGGATCTCGGAGCCTTTGCCGATCAGCGTGGCGCCGCGGACAGGCTCGGCGATCTTTCCGTCACGGACCATGTAGGCTTCGCGGACGGCAAAGTTGAATTCACCGGTGACCGGGTTGACCGAACCGCCGCCCATGGCAGCGGCATAAAGACCATAGTCCATCGTACCGATGATCTCATCACGGTCATCGTTTCCGGGAGCGATATAAGTGTTGCTCATACGGGAAGTCGGCTCATAGTGATAATTCTCACGGCGGCCGCAGCCGGTGGCCGGCATGCCCATACGACGGGAGCCGAGACGGTCGATAAGGTAGTTCTTCAGAACACCGTTTTCGATCAGCACAAGTTTCTGGGTCGGATGGCCTTCGTCATCGATGTTGTTGGAACCCCAGGAATTCGGTTCGGTTCCGTCATCGATCGCCGTCACGATGGGAGAGGCGATCATCTGACCGAGCTTGCCGCAGAACTGGCTTCTTCCGGTCGCCACCGAAGTGGCTTCGAGAGAATGGCCGCAGGCTTCATGGAAAATGACGCCGCCGAATCCGTTTTCGATGGCGACAGCCATGTTGCCGGCGGAGCAGTAACCGGCGTGCAGCATGGTCACAGCCTGACGAGCCGCTTCTTCACCGGCATATTCGGGTGTTTTGATCTCATACAGTTCCATACCCATCCGGGCGCCGGGAGAACAAGTGCCGGACTGGTTTTCCGCACCGTTGGAAGCGACCGCGTTGACGGTAAGGCGCGTACGGACCTGACGGTCTTCGGTAAGAAGGCCTTCCGTATTCGCGATCAGGATATTCCGGTCAAAAGTCAGCAGCTTACTCTGTACCTGGACGATCTCCTTGCTGTACCTGGAAGCGCTCTCGTAGGCGCGGTGCAGCAGCGCGGCCTGATCAGATCCCTTCACGGAAGAAGGAACGATCCGGATCCCGTGAATATCAGGGAAAATGCGTTCGGTCAACGTGACAGAGGGCTGGTCCTTCAGTTCGCCCATGGCTTCAGCTGCGCCTTTCGCACAGCGGATGAGGCCTTCCCTGCTCATATCCGAGGTAGAAGCATAGACACTTTGGGTGCCTTTCAGCAGCCGGATTCCGACACCGGCGATCCTGCGATCGGCGATCTCTTCGACCGATCCGCCGGTCAGCGTCATCTGGGACTGCAGGGTATTCTCCGCGAAAACTTCTGCGAAGTCCGCGCCGGAGGATAAACCGATGCCCAAAAGTTCACTGAGAAAATTCTTTTCGAGGATCATTTTCGTCTCCTTATTAAAAAACAAGATGATCCATTATGACACAGGCGAGAGAAACTTGCAAGTCATCTCTCTGCCAAACCTCGCGGCTCTTGCGGTTTCTTTTTTGTTATGCTAAACTAAATCATCATGAATGCGTTTTTGAGGGAGGCTGCCGCCGTATGAAAAACCGAATGAATTTTATCAATGACCAGGCTGATTTCAGGATCCGTCGTCCGGAAGAGATCAGCTATCTTTATTTTCCGCTGGCCTCGGAAGTCGGACTGAAATCATCCGTGACGCCGCTGCTTGGCGGGGACGCGAAGATCACACAGAACAGTTTTCTTCTCTCGCCGACGAGTTCCGAGAACCTTCATAACGACCGGTCGACACGCAATTTCTGGATCCGGATCCAGGATCCGTCGGATGAGATGAAAGTCTGGTCGCTGACCGGCGCTTCGGCGAAACAGGAAGCGGAACGCTTCACCAAAGAGCAGGAAGATTCCGAACTCACCGCGGGACTGATGTGGCAGAATCTGAAGAGATTCGCGCCGGAGCTTGGGATCGCGGGAGAAGTGACTTCCTTTATCCCGGTCAGGGACAACGCCGAGATCCATATCGTCCGGCTGTTCAACACTTCTGAAAAGCCTCTCACATTCGACCTCGTCGCGGCGATCCCGATCTACGGGCGCAGCGCGGACAATATCCGGGATCACCGGAACGTGACCTCCATGCTGCACCGGATCCGTACAAGCGCGTACGGAGTGAAGGTGAAACCCACGATGTCCTTCGATGAGCGTGGCCACCAGCTGAACCGCCTAACCTACTATGTGCAGGGGACCATGGAAGAAGGAGAGGCGCCGGTCGGATTCTATCCCACGGTGCAGAGCTTTATTGGAGAAGGCGGGACATTCACCCGTCCCAGAGCGGTTTATGAGGATCTGCCCTGTGTGGAAGAATGGCAGGAATTCGCGGGGACGGAAGCGGTCGGAGGACTTCGGTTCGCTCCGGTGACGCTTTCTCCCAATACCGCGGTCTCGTATATCATCATGGCCGGTATTGAGGAGGATCCGGAGAAGATCAACGAAAAGATCGATCGGTTCGGAACCGCGGAGAAGGCACTGGCCGCGCTGGAAGAGACGAAAGCCTACTGGCAGGACAAAGTCAACATCCGTTATCAGAGCGGGAAGCCGGATTTCGACCGCTGGATGAGATGGGTAAGTTTTCAGCCGATCTTACGGCGCATTTTCGGATGTTCGTTCCTGCCGCATCATGACTACGGCCGGGGCGGAAGAGGCTGGCGGGATCTCTGGCAGGACTGCCTGTCTCTGGTTTTGATGGATCCCGGTGAAGTCCGTTCCATGATCGTTTCCAATTACGGCGGCGTCCGGATAGACGGTACCAACGCGACGATCATCGGGGACGGTCAGGGAGAGTTTATCGCGGACCGCAACGGGATCAGCCGCGTTTGGATGGATCATGCCTACTGGCCGCTGATGACGACGAAGCTGTATATCGATCAGAGCGGTGATCTGGATGTTCTGCTGGAAGAAGCCCCATATTTTAAGGACGCGATGGCGGTCCGGGGATTCGCTTCCGATGACGAATGGGCGCCACAGCAGGGATCCAATCAACTGGACGCGGAAGGAAAGCTGTATAAAGGGACCATCCTGGAGCATCTGCTGGTCCAGAATCTCTGCGCGTTTTACGAGGTCGGGGAGCACGGCAACATTCTGCTCCGCGGAGCTGACTGGAATGACGCGCTGGATATGGCGTCCAGAAACGGTGAGAGCGTGGCGTTCACCTTTGCCTACGCGGGTAACCTGCGTTGTCTGGCGGAACTGCTTCGGCAGCTGAAAGAGAAGAAAGGCACCACAGAAGTCACGATGCTGCAGGAGATGACGATGCTGCTGCATCAGGATCCGAGGTTCTACCTGAATCCGAAAGACAAGGAAATGCAGCTTCTGACCTATACCAGAAACTGCATGCATACCGTCAGCGGCTATCAGGTCCGGGTACCGGTCGAAGAGCTGATCGACGATCTTGAGAAGAAAGCGGCTTCGATGGAGGAGCATCTCAGGAACGAGGAATGGCTTCCGGAAGGCTGGTACAACAGTTACTATGATGATCACGCCAGGAGAGTGGAAGGCACGTTCACAAGCGAGAAGAGCGAAGCAAACGTCCGAATGATGCTGACCGGGCAGGTGTTCGCGATCATGTCGGGCATTGCGACGGAAGAGCAGATCCGGTCGATCTGTGAGAACGCCGACAAGTACCTTTATGATCCGGATAACGGCGGTTATCGCCTCAACACGGATTTCCACGAGCTGAAGATGGATATGGGACGTATGTTCGGCTTCGCCTACGGAGAAAAGGAAAACGGTGCGGTCTTCTCCCATATGGCGGTCATGTACGCGAACGCGCTTTACACCCGAGGATTCGCGAAAGAAGGATATAAGGTCCTGAAAGCACTCTCCGATCAGGCGCTCGACTTCGAGAAAAGCCGGATCTATCCGGGACTTCCGGAGTATTTCGACCAGACAGGAAGAGGCGTATATCATTATCTTTCCGGTTCCGCCAGCTGGTATCTGATGACCGTTTTACGGGAACAGTACGGGATCCAATCGAACCTGGGAGATCTGATCCTGAAACCGCAGCTGCAGAAAGAACAGTTCGATCAGGAAGGGAAAGCTTCCGTAAGCTTTGTCTTCGCGGGGAAACCGGTCACGGTAGTCTATCAGCTCGGAGAAAAGGACGAACCGGCGGGGAAGAAAGAAGGTTACCGTATTCCGAGAAGTGAGATCGAAGCCTTCCCGGAAGAGGGCGGACAGATCGTGATCGACCTGTCATTATAAAATACAGGAGGAAGAGCGATGAAATATCCGAAATATATCGAGCTCTCTGATCTTAAAAAGGAATCCGATGAGATCCTCAGCAAAAAGGTCAAAGCGCTTCTTGAAGCTATGACGGAGGAGGAAAAGCTGGATCTTTGCCACGGGCATCAGAATCCGGAAGGCATGCAGGTAGCCAATGCCGGTTATCTGCCGGGGATCCCGCGCCTTGGTGTACCGGAGATCCGGATGTACGACGGGCCGGCCGGTGTGACTTCTGTTTATGAAACGACCGGTCTGCCGGTACAGGAAATGCTGGCTTCCGCCTGGGATCCGGAACTTGCCTACCGGTACGGAAAGGTCGAGGGAAGTGAAAACTACGCCATTTCCGGTAATACCCAGCTGGGGTCTCAGTACGATGTAGTGCGCGTGCCACAGTTCGGACGGAATAAGGACATGCTGGGAGAAGATCCTTTTCTTACGACTTCGCTGGCGGTCCCAGAGACAAAAGGGATCCAGGATCACGGAGCTGTCGCGACCTTAAAGCACTTTGGCGTGGCTTCTATCGGCACCGACATGCAGAACGCGGCGGATCAGCTGGTGGATGAGCAGACACTGCACGAGATCGTTTTCCCGCCGTTTGAGGCGGCCGCGAAGGAAGGCCGTGCCGGCGCGTTCATGTGCTGCTACAACAAGTTCAACGGGGCTTATTCTTCCGCGAACGTATACGCGCAGAAAAAGGTACTGAGGGACATGTGGGGCTATAAGGGCTATATGATGTCGGACTGGGGCGCCAATCACAGCCTTTCGACCGCCAAAGGCATGGATATGGAAATGCCGAACGGCGCGTACAATTCCAATGAGCGGATCCTGAAGGGTATCGAAAAGGGCCGCCTGAGCTGGGATGACGTAAATGCGGCCGCCGCCCATGTGCTCTACGGTTTCGGGATGGCCGGCTATCTTTCTTTGGTAGAGCTGGGTGAAAACGGTCAGGTCAAAGAAGAGAAGGGACGCGCAGAACCGATCCGGATGAAGGATCGCTATACCGATTCCGTGAAAGTCGGACTTTTGAATGATAACGCTGAGATCTGCCTGGAGATCGCCAGAAAAGGGGCCGTCCTGCTGAAAAACGAAAACGAAGCGCTGCCGCTTCGTCCGGATGATCTTTCAGGAGAAAAGGCTGTCGCGATGATCGGGCTGGGAGCAGTGAAACTGCTGTCCGGCTCCGGCCAGGAAAGAAGCTACGGAAGGATCTCCCGGATGAAAGCGCCGGCAGAAGAGCTGAAACGCCTGGCCGGAAAGGATGCCAACGTGCTTTCCGCTGTCGGTCTGGACTTCTTCGGAGAGACGATCCCGGCAGAGGCTTTCTGGCAGGATGCAGATATGACCGAACATGGTCTTATAAGGACCTACGGGGTCGAAGAGAGCAACGCGGAGATCTCTCCGTTCCTCGCGATGATCCTGGCGAAAAAAGAAAAGGCGAAGGAACAGCCGCCGGAGGAGATGGCCGAGGTCATGGGCGGAGGAGGCAAGGAATTCAAGGGCGTCGCCTCGTCCGATGATGAGGAAGATGAGCCGATCGATTTTATCCCGAATCTGGGCAGTCCGCTCGTAGGCGATATGGCAGGGTATGAGACCGGCAGTTTCTGCTGCGTGGATGAGAAGATCGATTTTACCGTCGGAACTTCGGACGGAAAGATCAATCAGAACTATAAGAACGCGGGAGACGGCACGGCTTTTGTGAAGGGCAGCGCCTATACCTGGGACAGTTTCCTGAGCGTTTCGGAGAGCGGCGAGTATACCCTGATCCTGCAGGCGATCGGAGGCAACACTGTTTTCCGCATCAAACGGGAAGATAAGTATGAGACGATCGGATCCACCGAACTACGGGAAGGCGCTCAGTGGCCGTGGGGTTCTCTCTGCGCGACGCCGGAAGGAATGGAGGTCCACGGCTCGAACCTGTACCTGGAAGCAGGAAAAGTTTATCCGATCCGTGTCTGCGCCAATGCGGTCCTGAAACAGAAAGATCTGCAGATCCGTCTTTCCTGGATCACCCCCGGAAAGAGGAAAGCTGATTGGAATAAGGCGCTGAAAACCGCCGCGAAAGCTGAGAAAGTCGTATTCTTCCTGACCGAAGATTATCATTTCCCCGCGATGGGCGAACATGTGATGTTCGCGGGACTTGGAAGCAGTCTGCCTTCCATGGAGATCCCCGCGGATCAGATGAAACTGCTTCGGGCCGTGAAGGAGGCGATGCGCCCGGAAGCGAAACTGATCATCGTTCATAACAACGGTCAGCTCTACGCGCTGGGGCAAGCGGAAGAAATGGCAGACGCCATGCTGAATGTCTGGTTTCCCGGACAGGAAGGCGGTCAGGCCGTGGCAGAGATCCTGCTTGGCATCACGAATCCTTCGGGCAAGATGCCGCTGACGATCCCCAAGAGAGACTGTGACACACTGGTTTCCGATACACCGGAGCACAGGGAAAGAAGGTACCTCGGGTACTGGAAGGACGGGAAACAGTATGTCGACTATGATGAAGGCATCTTCTGCGGTTATCGCTGGTATGATCAGCAGGACGTAAAACCACAGTATGCTTTCGGTCATGGAATGAGCTATACCGAATTTGCCTATTCCGATCTGTCAGTCGATGGCAGGACAGTCACCCTTTCGGTGACCAATACCGGAAAAGCCGCTGGAACGGAGATCGCCCAGATCTATCTAGGCGCGGGAGAAGTACCGGAAGGGATCCAGATGGCGAAAAAGCAGCTTTGCGGCTTTGTCCGGCTGGAAGACCTTGAACCGGGCGAGAAGCGGACCGTTTCCGTGACCATTCCCGAAAGAGCTTTCTGTTACTGGGATCCTTTCAAAGAATTGATCCTGCGTGCTGACGGGACCAGAGACAAATGGACAAAAACCGTCGGAAAGCGGGAAGTGTTCGCGGGACCTTCTTCAGACAAACTGTTCCTGTGCGGCTGTACGGAGTGAGTATAAAGAAACTGACAAAATGTTGCTCTTTGCAACTATTTTAGTTGCAATCGGCAACTAAATGCGATATAATATATCAGGTTAATTCAAATGATGAAAGCGAGCCTGACAACATGCAGCACAGCGAACTTGGCAATATTCTCCGCGTCGGAAGATGTTTTGATATTTTCCGGCGCCAGCAAATGAACAATCTCGACTTGCATCCTGGCCTCACCCTTCTTCTCGGACATATCTGCCGAAATGAAGGGTGCAGCCAGGAGTTTTTAGTGGAAAAAGTCTGTCTCGATAAGACGACGGTCGCGCATCACTTAGCCAGACTGGAGGAGAAAGGATATATCGAACGTAAGATCTCCAGCCTGGACGCCAGAGTACGGCTGGTCTATCCGACCGAAAAAGCCCGGGCTATCTATCCCGAGATCCACGAATCCTACAATATCTTTCATGAGCATCTGCTCGACGGTCTTTCGGAAGAAGACCGGAAGGAAGTGGCGCGGCTTTCCAATCTTCTCTATCAGAACGCGCTGAAATTGGTGAAAGAAGGACAAAAGTCGTCCGGAAAGGAGGTAAACGCATGAAACTGCTGATCCGCAGCATCAAGCCCTATCTGGGCGCTTTCTGGCTGGCGATCTTCCTGAAGTTTCTTGGGACAGCCAGCGAACTGCTCCTTCCATACATTCTTGAACATATGGTGGACCATGTAGTCCCCTCTAAAAACCTGACGATGGTCATTGCCTGGGGACTTCTGATGTTTGTCGCGGCCGTCCTTTGCCGGACATTCAACGTACAGGCCAACCGCCGCGCGATCTTTAACGCGCATAATGTCAGCTATGACGTCCGGCAGGCACTGTTTGAGAAGACGGCCAATCTTTCCGGTAAACAATTCGACGGTTTTGGCCTTCCGAGCCTGATCAGCCGGATGACATCGGACAGCTATAATGTGCAGCAGGCCGTCCAGCAGTTCCAGACGCTCTGTGTACGCGCACCGATCATGCTGGTCGGCGGCGTGTTCTTTACACTTTCAATGGACTGGAAACTGTCGCTGATCCTCATCCTGATGATCCCGTTCCTGCTGGCGGTGGTACTGTATGTGTCTTCTCACGGTATCCCACTCTTTACCAAGGTGCAGCAGCGGCTGGATACGGTCGTACGGATCATGCGTGAGAATATCACGGGCATCCGGGTCGTGAAAGCGCTTTCCAAGTCGGATTACGAGATCCGCCGCTTCGGCGAAGCGAATGATCAGATGATGAAAAGCGATATCCATGCCAGTCAGATCATGGCGATCCCGTGGCCTTTCATGCAGATGAGCCTGAACATCGGTCTGGTCCTGGTCATCATCATCGGCGCCAGACGAGTGAACGCGGGTGAGATGCAGCCCGGCGTCATCCTGGCTTTCCTGACCTATTTCAACATGATCACGATGGGCGTCATGGGACTGAACCGTATCTTCATGTCGCTCTCCCGCGCGAGTGCCAGCGCGAACCGTATCGACCTGGTCCTGCAGACCGAGATCGATCAGACCATCCTTTCCGAGGATGAAGTCGAAAAACCTTCCGGTGATGAATTCATCCGGTTCGAACATGTGACCTTTACCTATGACGCGCCGGAGGAGGAAGAACAGGCCGCCGAATTTGCCGGAGGAGAAAGGGAGATGGCGCTCACGGATGTCAGCTTTGAGATCCGGAAGGGTGAATCGCTTGGTATCATCGGACCGACCGGCTGTGGAAAAACGACGGTGATCAATCTGCTGATGCGGTTCTACGATGTCGATCCGAAAACCGGCTGCAGTGGTGCGGTCTATGTAGACGGCCGGGATGTAAGAACGTATGACCGGGATGAGCTGAGAAGGAAATTCGGGGTTGTCTTCCAGAACGATACGATCTTCCAGGATACGCTGAGGGAGAACATCAACTTCGGCCGGGGACTTTCCGAAGAACAGATCCGGCAGGCTGTGGAGGATGCCATGGCGGCTGAATATATCGACGGACTGGACGACGGGCTGGAGCATGAAGCAGCCATCAAAGGCGCGAACCTCTCCGGCGGTCAGAAACAGCGGCTGCTGGTCGCCAGAGCCCTCGCGAACGATCCGGAGATCCTGATTCTGGACGACAGCTCCAGCGCACTGGACTATAAGACCGATGCTTCGATGAGAAAAGCGATCAATGCGCATCATCAGGACTCTACGACGATCATGATCGCACAGCGTGTCTCGAGCATCATGAATATGACGAAGATCCTGGTGATGGATAACGGACGGGTGATCGGCTACGGGACCCATCAGGAACTGCTGGAGTCCTGCCCGGATTACCGTTCGATCTATGAGATCCAGATGGAAAGCGGACTCGCGGCTTCACAAACAGAAGGATCGAAAACTGTGGAGAAAGGAGGACAGAACTAATGCCGCCAAGAGGTGATCGTGGAAAGAAAGAAAAACCAAAGGACGCAAAAGGCGCCCTGAAGCGTATCCTCAGCTATCTGATGGTATATAAGTATGTGGTCCTCCTGCTCATCCTGGCTACGTTCCTCAGCAATCTGGGCAACCTGATGGGACCGAACTTCGCCGGTAAGGCGATCGACGCGGCGAGCGCCGGCAAAGGGATGGTCGAGATGCCGCTGGTCATTCACTACGCGCTTCTGATGCTGGCGTTCTATGTCGGCGGCTCGCTGCTGAATTTCCTGGTCAGTATCGGCATGATGCGGGTCGGCCGGAAGATCGCCCGCAATATGCGGCGGGATGTCTTCGGCAAACTGCAGAAACTGCCGGTCGGCTATTTTGATAAGAACCTGGCCGGTGATATCATCAGCCGTGTCTCCTATGATATCGATGTCGTGACGATGTCCCTTTCCGCGGACGTCGTGCAGATCGTCACCAGCCTCGTGACGGTAGTCGGAAGCTTTATCATGATGTGTACGATCTCGCTTCCGCTGGTAGCCTGTATGGTCTTTACGATCCCGGCTTCGATCCTTTTTACCAAATACCGCGGAAAGAAAACAAGGCCGCTGTATTCCAAGAGAAGCGCGGCCTACGGTAAGATGAACGGTTTTACCGAAGAAATGTTTTCGGGGCAGAAGACGATCCTGGCCTATGCGCACGAGAAGCAGGTCTGTGAAAATTTCAGCCGCATCAATCATGAGGCGGCAGACGCCTATAACGCGGCGGACGGCATGGGTATGACGATGGGTCCAACGGTCGGTATGCTAAATAATATCGGTCTGGCGGCGATCGGCATGGGTGGCGCTATCATGTACATGTTCGGGATCGTGTCACTGGGCCAGATCTCCAGCTTCATCCTGTACAGCCGTAAGTTCAGCGGCCCGATCAACGAGATCGCGAATATCATCAATGAGATCTACAGTGCGCTGGCCGCTTCCGAGCGTGTATTCCAGCTGCTGGATCAGCCGGAGGAGATCGCCGATATCTACGGAGCGATCGAGCTGGATGATGTGAAGGGCGACGTCGAGGCCGATCATGTGAACTTCGGATATGATCCCGGCAAGACGATCCTGCATGATTTCAATCTGAAGGCGGAGCCGGGCCAGACGGTGGCCATCGTCGGCCATACCGGCGCCGGTAAGACGACCATGATCAATCTGCTGATGCGTTTCTATGATCCGGACTCCGGGCAGATCCTGGTGGATGGACGGGATCAGAAGAAGTATACCATGAAGAGCCTGCGGAAGAGCTACGCGATGGTATTGCAGGACACATGGGTCTTTGCCGGGACGATCTATGACAATATCGCGTACGGCAAGGAAGGCGCGACGATGGAAGAAGTGGTGGCAGCCGCGAAGGCCGCGCGTATCCATAACTACATCATGAAACTGCCGCAGGGCTACCAGACGCACATTTCCGAAGACGGCGGCAATATCAGTAAAGGCCAGAAACAGCTGTTGACCATCGCCCGTGCGATGCTGTACAATACGCATATGCTGATCCTGGATGAAGCGACCTCGAATGTCGATACATCGACGGAGCGGCAGGTACAAAAAGCCATGCGTTCGCTGATGAAGGGCAAGACCTGTTTCGTCATCGCGCACCGTTTGTCTACGATCCAGAACGCGGATAAGATCCTGGTCATGGAACACGGTGACGTCGTGGAACAGGGAACGCACGATACGCTGATGGCGGCGCACGGCACCTATTACCGACTGTACGCGAGTCAGTTTGATTAAGTTAGGCGTTCAGTCCCGATCAAAGGAACTGCAATGAGAAAATTTTGGAAACTCGTGATCGGAGGGATCGAGAGCAAGATCTTCAATCTGGTCCTTGTGACCGTCATCCTGATCCTGATCGCCGGGATCGTGGTGCTGGAATACCAGTCCCGGAATCTGACGGATCTTGTCGACGAAACCAATACGAAACAAACGGAAGCGATCCGGAAAACATCGACCGAAACGATCCACGGGATCATCTATGAAGGTCTTGCCAAGGAAAACTACATGGCATCTTCGATGGCCGATTCGCTTTTCCAGGAGCATTATCAGGCGATCTCCATGCTGGGAGACTATGCCCAGAAACTGTATGACGATCCGGATCAGTATCCGAGGATCATGCCGCCGCAGCCGAAGGCCGATGAAGACGGCACGGTCACGGCGCAGCTGATCCTCAGGGAAGGGGTGGATCCGTCGGATCCGGCCCTGGCCGATGAACTTGGGCTTCTCGGAAATCTGGACGATATGCTCGTCTCGATGTATCAAAGCTTTCCCAACATGGGTTCATGCTTTATCGGGACGAAGAGCGGTATCCTGCTGATGGCGGATGATATGCCTTCCACCAAGGTCCTTTCGGATGGCAGTATCATTCATATGGATCCGACGAGCCGGGTCTGGTTCACAGAGGCCGGGACGGACGGTAAGATCTTCTTTACCAGTATCGATAAGGATTCCTTTACTGATCGGATCGGGACCGTCTGTGCCAGACCGATCTATCAGAACGGAGAAATCATAGCTGTCGTCGGTTCGGATCTTTTTCTGAACGATATGGAAACACAGATCAACACACAGGAAGAGACCGGACAGTATGTGTTCATCATCAATGAGAACGGCCAGGTGATCTTCTCCCCGAAGACAAGAGGCATTCTTCAGGCAAAACCTTCAAAAGACGCCGTGGATCTAAGACAGGCCCCGGATACGGAACTGGCTGAGTTTGTTGCGAAAGCTATGCAGGGACAGACCGAAGTGACGCTGGTCCATATGGAATCGGAAGCTTTTTATATGGCCGGTTGTCCGATCCCCACGACAGGCTGGGCTCTCATCAGTGTCATCCCTGAGAATACCGCGGATCTTTCGACACAGCAGATGCTGAAAAACTACCGGTTGATCCAGACGGAAGCGACAGAAACTTTCCGTACCGATATCAAGCTGTCCAAGTCAACGATCCTCGTGTTGCTGACGGCGATCCTGCTGATCACCCTGGCCGGCTCGGTCTCCCTGGGAAGAAAGATCGCGGAGCCGCTCCGAAAGATGACGAAAAAGATCCTGTCGCTCGGAAAAGACGGCGGCGACGCGCAGTTCTATATGGAAGACGCCTACAGGACCGGTGATGAGGTCCAGCTGCTGGCGGAATCTTTCGCGGATATCTCCGAACGGACGGTCGCATATGTGGAAGAGGTCAAACGGGTGACGGCGGAAAAGGAAAGGATCGGAGCCGAGCTTTCCATGGCGACCGATATCCAGGAAAGCCAGCTGCCGCATATCTTCCCGGCGTTTCCGGATCGGAAAGAGTTCGATCTTTACGCGTCCATGGATCCGGCAAAGGAAGTCGGCGGTGATTTCTATGATTTCTTCCTGGTCGATCAGGATCATCTGGGACTGGTGATGGCGGATGTATCCGGAAAAGGGATCCCGGCCGCTCTGTTTATGATGATCGCCAAGATCCTGATCAAAAACCGGGTGTTAAACGGTGACAGTCCGGCGAAAGCGCTGGAGACCGTGAATCAGCAGCTGCTGGACGGCAATGAGGCCGGTATGTTCGTGACGGTCTGGCTGGCGGTGATCGAGATATCCACCGGAAAGGGCATCGTGTCCAACGCGGGGCATGAGCATCCGGCGATCCGGCGCAAAGACGGCAGCTTCGAACTGATCAAGTACCGCCACAGCCCGGCGGTGGCCGCTTTCGACGATCTGACGTTCGAAGAGCATGAATTCAGGCTTTATCCGGGAGATCAGCTTTTTATCTATACAGACGGCGTGACAGAAGCCATGAATAAAGACCGGGTCCTGTTCGGAACAGACCGGATGATCGAGGCACTGAATGAGGCGAAGGATGAGGATTCCGCCGGGATCCTTGCCAAAGTATCCGAGAAGATCAAAGAATTTGTGGCCGATGCCGATCAGTTTGACGATATTACGATGCTGTGCCTGAAATATAACGGCCCCGAAGGGGGGAAATAAGATGAAAGAATTGACAGTAGAAGCCAGACTCGAAAACCTGGAAAAAGTCATCGGTTTCATCAGTCAGAATCTGGAAGAAGCGGGCGGTTCTCCCGCGACAGAGATCCAGGTGCATCTGGCGGTGGAGGAGATCTTTGTCAATGTCGCGAGTTACGCTTACGAACCTGAGACGGGGCCGGTAACGGTACAGTGCGGACTGTCGGGAACGGACAGATTTGAGATCGTCTTTATCGATCAGGGCGTGCCCTATGATCCCCTGGCCAAGGAAGATCCCGATGTGACGCTGGAGATCGAAGAACGGCAGATCGGCGGTCTGGGTATTTTCCTGGCCAAACAGTATATGGAAGAGATGAGCTATCGTTACGAAAACGGCAGCAATATCCTGACGATGATCAAATATCTCGCATAGGAAAGGGCAAAGCAGACACTGTCTTATGCAGAAACAGACAAAAAAGGTCCGTGAAGACTTTCTGGCGTCCAGTCAGTTTACCTCGAAACAGATAATCGGAATGCTGATCCCACTGGTCCTGGATCAGCTTTTCCTTTATGTCATCATGCTGCTGACGACCTCCATGATCAGCGCTTCCTCGGAGGACAGCGTGACGGCGATCAGTCTGGTACATCCGATGGTGATGATCCATACCTCGCTTGTCACTGCCTTCGGGACAGGAGGTTCCGTTCTCATCGCTCAGTATATGGGGCGCGGAGACATGAAGCGGCTTCATGAAGCGATCGGGCAGACGACCCATATCGTGATGCTGATGGGACTTGTCCTGTCGATCCTGCAGTTTGTGACAGCCCGGCCGCTGGTGAACTGGCTTTACGCGTCCGCCGCATCGGCCGTCAAAGAGAAAGCCGGCATGTATCTTTCCTGGATGGGGCTGATCAATTACCTGCACTGCCTGCGTGTCGCCAGTACGGCAGCGCTTCGCGGTGTGGGGGAGATCAAAAGAAATACCATCGGTACGATCGTTCTGAATGGTTCATATTTCCTTTTTTCCATCCTGTTTATCAATGTTCTTCACCTGGATATCAAGGGGACCCTGCTTTCCTATGCGCTGGCGAGAGTCTTTGGCACGAGCCTTTCCGCCTATTATCACTTTTTTGATAAGAAGACCGTAGTGCGGATCCCCGTCCACCTTTGTCTGAAACCGGACTGGCAGTATCTTAGGGAGATCTGGAAACTTGGCATTCCGTTTTCGATGGAAGAAGTGCTGATCAATCTGGGAGCGGTCGTGATCTCCGCGTATCTGGTCTCGCTTGGAACAGCCAGCGTGGCTTCCCACGCGATCATGAATTCCATCTACCAGGCTGTCGCCGCTCCGACCGTAGCGGTAGGAATGCTCACGGCCACGGTGGTCGGACAATGTATCGGCGCCGGCAAGAATGATCTTGCCAGACGCTATGCAAGGAATCTGACAGTCCTCGGATACGGGATCGCTTTCATGAGCGTTTTGCTGATCCTGCCGATCCGGCATGGGATCATCGGCATTTACCAGCCTTCCGCGGAAGCGCTCGCTATCTGCGGGAAGCTTTTATGGATCTGTCTGGGAGGTCTGCTGCTGGTCTTCCCGATCTCGCAGATCATGCCTAATGCGCTTCGGGCGGCGGCTGACGCGAAATATACCACAGCGTGTTCCCTGATCTGTGTCTGGGTTGTCCGGGTAGGTCTCGGCTATGTGGCCGCGATCGTTCTCGGACTTGGCGTATACGGCGTCTGGCTGATGATGGCAGGTGAGTGGACCGTGCGCTCGATCCTGTTCCTGCTTCGTTTCAGAGGAAACAGGTGGCTGGAAAAGTCGGAAAATCTGCTCCGGTGAGATCAAAAACACAAAAAGAAAACCTGAGACCTGCAAGTTCACTTCTTGCGGATCTCAGGCTTTTTCATTTGTAGAAAAAAGGCTTATTCCTTTCCGATCGCGTTCAGGTCGACGCCCTGTGTTTCCTTCAGGTTCTTCTTAACGAACAGGATCACGATGATCATCATCGGGACGAAGAAGGCCAGCTGCAGCAGGCCGATCGCTCTTGATCCGATAAACTGATAGCAGACGCCGATGATGATGGTCAGCAGGATGTTGGAAAGAGCTGTATACTGGATCAGGCCCAGGACGGTCGCCCGCATTTCGGTAGGCGCCAGTTCGGAGGGGACCACCAGGAAGAGCAGATCGGAGAAGGACCACAGACCGCCGTACATGATACCGTTGGCCAGCGCCAGCAGGACCGGATTCATACCCATCACAGCGGAACCGATGAAGATGATCTCGCCGACCAGGGCAACGATCCCGAAAATGATCCCGGACTTTTTCCGGCCGACCGCGTCGGTCAGGAATCCGCTGAAGAAAGCACAGACAGCGTAGACGATCGGCTCGAGGATGAAGAAGGTGTTCATTGCGCTGTCGGACTGGCCATAGGCCAGCATGGTCTCTGTTCCGTAGCCGGTCAGGCCTACGGCGCATTCGAAAAGGATCAGTACGATGAGAAGCAGCTTCAGCTGTTTGTGGGAGAAGATGTATTTGGCGGCCGCTTTCAGTCCGCCGCTCTTGGCCGCGTTCTGTTTGGCTTCCTCGGCTTCTTTCTGACGCTGTTCATCGGATTTTTCCAGATATTCGATCCGGCGGCGCAGATAGACTGGAGTTTCTTTGGTCAGAAAGATACAGAGGGTACCGATCGCCAGTGCGATGATGACCGGGATCAGATACACCAGTCGCCAGGTGGAAAGCTGATTCGGATCATAGAAAATAGTTCGGAAAACGCCGATCAGGGAAACGGACAGAAGGCCGATCCCTTTGGTGATCGAGCAGAGCTTGGCCCTGTGCTGTTTCGGCGCGACTTCCATGATGTAAATGACCTGCATGTCGTTCGGCGTGAAAAAGCCCCAGACGACACTGCCGATGATAAAGCCAATGTAAGTGCGGCAGGTCATACAGATCAGAAGGCCGACACCCATGCCGATCGTATTGATGACCAGAAAGATCTTCCGTCCGAATTTATCGGAGAGCGTTTTATACAGCGGCAGGACGATCATGAGCATATAGGTGGGAATACTGGCAACGGCCATCTTGCTGATGGCGGAAGCGTATTCATCGGTCGCCGTGTCCGCACCGGGGATCTTAAACAGATCAAAGATCATGAAGGGCTTCATGACGCCCATGTTGGATGTGATTTCATCCGCCACATAGACGATCGTCAGGACCACGATGATCACAGACATATACTTCAGATAGGTCAAAGATTTCTTTTCTTTTGCCTTTAATCTGACAAGCTCAGCCTGTTCTTTGGATTTAACACTCATGACAAAAATCCTCCTGAAAGAAGACAGTTTTGTGACATTATACTTCTTTCAGAAGGATTCTTCAACATCCATCTTAAGTTGTTCTTTTCCGGGATCACGCGGCTTTACAGGGGACGTTCGTCATATTAGAATCAGAAGGCTGATCAGTAACGGATTTCTTCTTTCCGAAGAGTACCAGCACCAGCGCGAATCCGAGAGCCGCAACCTCAAGGACCATGCAGATACTGCACATCATGCCGGTCCCGGCACTTTCCATCACGGCGCCGCTCCAGGCTGAGGCGATCATGCTCGCGACGGAACCGTAAGCGACATCGACGATACTGTTTGCTGTCGTGCGAAGATCACCGGAAACACTTTCTTCCGTGATCTCACGCATGGTGGGGAACAGAAGGCCAAAGCTGATGTTCGTAAAGATCGTTCCCAGGACGACCATGAAAGGTGCTCTGGCGAGGAAGACAAGCAAGGCGTAGAGAAGAGCAGCACTTCCACCGAGCAGAAGCCGGTGTTCGCTCCGGATGCGGCGGATCTTGTCAGAGAAGATCAGGAAGGGGCTCTGGATCAGACAGCCTATGAAGGCATCCCATCCGAGAAAGCTGACATCCCCTCCGACGCTTTCGAAGACCAGCACTTTCATGTTGTTGATCGGGCCGATCGCCATTCCGGTGAAGAACACGACCGCGACCAGCAGCAGATACCGTCTGGAACGAAGGATCTCTTTAAAGCTTCCTTTGGAACCGGCCTTTACAGTAACGGAAGGCTGAGAGGATGTCTGCTTTTCGATCTCAGGCTGAGTCAGGGCTACCAGAACAGCCACCAGGATGAACGCTCCGGCAATATAGGGAACGAACCGATAACCGAACCGGCTGATGATCTGGCCGGAAAGCAGCATCGTAAATGCGTAGCCAAGAGTACCGAACGTCCGTGACTTGGCGCCGGCGGAAACATGGTGCATGACTGCGATCGCCCAGGAATCCAGTGTCGTCGCGACCGGTCCCATCATGAAACCGAACAGCGGATAAAGAACGAACAAAACAGGGATGCTTCCTGCAAACAGGAAAAGAAGTATTCCGAGGATCGCGGTGGAACTCACGCCGATCAGGAAGAATTTGCGGGATGCCTGATTGCGATCCACATATCTTCCCCAGAAGATGGAACCGGCGAACGCGCATCCCATCTGAATGGCCAGGAGGATCCCCAGCGTCGAAGCGCTCATGCCCTTTTCCAGCATGTAAGCGGTGATATAAGCGGGAAGCGCTGCAAAGAAACTCCAGTACGATGCCTGAAGCACGCAGAATTTAACGAATGTCTTCTTCATGATGGAAAACCTCCTTGTTTTGATGGCTTTATTGTAGTCAAAAACGGAGAAGGTTTATATCATATATGTCCTGTCTATAATACGATTGTAACACGGTTCGTCTATATCTCTTTCATTGATTAGTTTTTCTTTTTTTGCTATAATTACGGATAAAGATAACACAAGGAGTGTCGACGATGAATCAAAGCGTATTTACAAACAGTGAGATCCGAGGGATCAGAAGGTGGTTCGGAGCGGCGATCGCCGTCCTGGCAGTGACGATCCTGCTGATGAATATCGAAGTGACCAGTTTTGGTTTCTTCCGGATAGGCCCGCTCAATTCCGCACCGATCCTGGTCATTACCCTGGTGCTTTTCATCATCTGGGCCGTCATCAGTTCCAAAAGATTTCCGTGGATCATGGTAGCCGTCAACATCCTGCTGATCCTGGTTTCCGTTCTTCTGGGAACACATTTTGTCCTTCGCAGAATGACAGCTTTTACCCTGATCGTGATTATCGCGATGCTTGGGATCGGGATCGGTCTTTATGTGCTTGGCTGCATCCGGCCGAAAAAGGAAGATTAAGCCTCGGGGAGGTAAAAAATGAGAAAGATACTGATCGTAGTCGATATGCAGAACGACTTTATCGACGCGGCGCTGGGAACGAAAGAAGCCGTTTCGATCGTGGAAGCGGTCAAAGATAAGATCCTTACATATCAGCCGGACGATATCTATGTGACGATGGATACCCACGGCAAAGACTATATGGAAACTAGGGAAGGAAGATTTCTTCCTGTCCCTCACTGCATCAGAGGGAGCGAGGGCTGGCAGATCCGAGAGGATATCGCCGCGCTTCTTAATGGTGCGCACGTGTTTGAAAAACCGACCTTCGGAAGTACTGCTCTGGCGGAAGAAATCAAAAAGATCGCGGAAAAGGAACAAATATCCGTGGAACTGATCGGGCTTTGCACAGACATCTGCGTAGTTTCCAACGCGCTTTTACTGAAAGCGAACTTGCCTGAAGTCGATATATCTGTTGACGCGTCCTGCTGTGCCGGCGTGACGCCTGAAAAGCATCTGGCCGCGCTGGAAACCATGCGTTCCTGCCAGATCCAAATCACGAACGCTGAATAACATGTGTACACGTTTTTACGTCGAGCCGGATAATGAAGAGACGCAGGACATCATCGAAGAAACGATGAATTCCAGGCTGAGATGGGCATTCCTGAAAGCAGGCAATGCGATCACCACATCCGGAGAGATCCGTCCGACAAACGTGGTCCCTGTCATCGCGACCAGAAAGGACGGGAAGAAAGCGGCATTTCCCATGCGATGGGGTTATCAGATCCCTGGAAGGTCGCTTCTCGTCAACGCGAGGACAGAAACTGCCCCGGAAAAACCGTCATTCCGGGAATCCTGGCAGATCCACCGGTGTATCATCCCGGCTTCCTGGTATTATGAGTGGGAACATCTGACCGGCAATTCGGGCCAGAAAAAGACGGGAGACAAGTTCATGATCCAGCCGATCGGCTATACCATGACGTATCTGGCCGGCCTTTACCGGATGGAAGAGGGACTGCCTGTTTTCACGGTACTGACCAGGGAACCTTCGGAGGAACTGAAACAGATCCATGACCGGATGCCTCTCATTTTTCCGGGAGATCTGGTAAAAGACTGGATCGATCCGAAGATCCGGCCGGAAAGCCTGCTGCCGTACGCGCTTACGGAAATGGCGACTGTTCGAATGAAAGATCAGCTTGAACTGACATAAAATAAGGAGGATGGCGATGAAAGGAAGGACGACTTTGATCGTGATCGCACTTTGCGGACTGGCGGCTTCGGGGGTCGGTCTCCTGATGAATGTTTCGGGCCTGTTCTTTACACCGATCGCAGAGGAGCTGGGTCTCATGAAAGGCACCGTCAGTATGACTCTGACAGTAGGCAACATCTGTTTCTCCATCGGTGGTCTTCTGTGTCCGAAAGTGATCTCGAGATTTCGTATCAAATGGGTACTGATCGCGGCGACCGCTCTGATGGCCGGCGGAACGGCCATGCTGTCCCTTTGTAATTCCATCATTTTGATGTATATCTTCCACGCGATCCGCGGACTGGCGGCCGGTCTGGCCGGTTTCGTGTTCATTACCCTGGTCATCAACCAATGGGTCCACAAGAATGTCGGCTTTATCACGAGTATTACGATGGGCTTCAGCGGACTGGCCGGAGCGCTGTTTTCTCCGGTCGTTTCTTCCATTATTCAGAAAAGCGGATGGAGAACGGCGTACCTTGTGATCGCGCTGTTTATCGTCCTTTTGAACCTTCCGGCAATCTTCTTCGTTCCTCCGATGAATGTCCGGGCAAGAACTAAGGGTGAAGAGGGTGAAACAGAGAAATCTTCCCGTGACCGGGGCTACAGTATCACGATGGTCGTGATCGTGGCTGTCTATTCAGCCTGCGCCTGCGGGGCAGCCGCACTGGCGCAGCATTTCCCGGGCATCGTAAGTGAGAGGGGACTGGCGGCAGCCGTCGGCGCGACCATGCTGTCCATCAGTATGATCATGAATACCGGCGGAAAAATGCTGCTCGGTATTCTGGTCGATAAGATCGGAGCCAGAAGATCACTGCCGGTGATCTCGATTTTGGTCACATCCGGACTTCTCCTTATGATGTTCGTGCCTGTCAGTTGGGCTATGTATGTGGCCGCGGCCCTTTACGGTCTTTGCTTCAGTATGTCGACCGTGGGTGTCGTCTCGATGACAAGAGACCGCTTTGGACTGGAGAATTACGCAAAGACCTATCCGACGATCAGTCTTTGCGGAAGCGCCTCGAATGCCGTTTTCACGGCCATCATCGGTTTCATATATGATGGTTCCGGTTCATACCGAATGAACCTGATCATGATACTGTGCATGGAGATCCTGGCATTCCTGATCATTGCTTATGTCTATCATACGATCGCGAAAGCGAAGAAAGCGTAATCAAAGCGGCAGAATAAAGAAAAGGCCCACCCGCATGGATGCATGCAGGCGGGCCTTTTGACGTGCGCCTGGCGGCGCACGTTTCTAGCGGGTGAAAGTCCCGAATCCGCCCGGTAGCGGGAAGGATATAGCCGAAGGCAAGGGTGTCCATCGCGAGGTGGAATCTGAAGGAAGCCGGATGTTTGGGATAAGAATAACCGAACGGGCAAACCTCTGGCCTGACGAACAGAAATCACATAGAGGTTGTACATGAGGGTAAGACTGCATCACAAGCCGAAGCCCAGTAGCTACACGGAATCATGTGCAATAAATGTGGCAGGTGGATGGAGGGAAAGAAACGTGTGGTACCCGGGGAGATCTGCAGGGAACGCCTCGAAAGGGGTAACCATCATCGAAAGGTGATGCTGAGTCTGCAGAAGTCAGCTGAGGCCATAGTACTGCACAAGCAGGAAGGGCTGAATCAACACAGTCCGGAGTAACCGGAGGAAGGAGGGAAGCGTGAAGAAGGCAGAAAACATCGGAAGCGATGGCTGTCTGCAAAGAGATAGCACGGAATGCAAAGGGTATGCAGAAGCGCAGAGCGCTGACCGACCGGAAACAGGGGAAACGGGAAGCAAAACGCCGGAACTATTGGAAAGGATACTGGATAGAAATAATCTAAACAGAGCCTATAAAAGAGTGAAGGCAAACAAGGGGGCACCGGGAGTAGACGGAATGAGTGTTGAAGCGGCGCTACCATGGCTCAAAGAGCACGGAAAGGAACTGACAGACAGTATTCGAGAAGGGAAGTATAAGCCTGACCCGGTAAGAAGGAAAGGAATACCAAAACCGGACGGAGGAGTACGCAACCTTGGAATACCAAGTGTCAAAGACCGGATCATACAGCAGGCAGTATCGCAGAAGCTGATGCCGATCTATGAACCACTGTTTGCAGACGGAAGCTATGGCTACCGACCGGGAAGAAGCGGACAGGATGCAGTACTCAAGATAAGGGCGTATGCGGAAGACGGGTATGAATGGGCAGTGCTACTGGATCTGTCCAAATACTTCGACACGCTGAACCACGAGAAACTGCTGAACCTGCTCCGAAAAGAAATCGATGACGAGCGGGTAATACAGCTGATCAAGAGATTTCTGAAAAGCGGAGTCATGGAAGACGGAGTAGTGATGGCGACCGAAGAAGGGAGTCCGCAGGGCGGACCGCTGTCACCGTTACTGGCAAATGTGTACCTGAATGAGTTCGATCACGAATACGAAAGACGAAACGTACCGGTTATTAGATACGCGGACGACATCGTACTGTTGTGTAAGAGCGAAAGAGCGGCGCAAAGACTGCTGGAAAGCAGTACTCGCTACCTGGAGGGAAAACTGAAACTGAAGGTAAACCGGGAAAAGAGTCACATAGCCAAGATAGGGACAATTAAGGAATTCAAGTTTCTGGGATTCGCCTACAGTAAAAGAAAGAATGGCTATCTTATCCGAGTGCACCAGAAGTCGAAGAAGAAAGCCAAAGATAAGCTCCGAGCGATTACAAAGCGCAACAGAGGTAGAGAAGCCAGGCAGATCATAGCGGAGACAAAGAGATTCATCCAAGGTTGGTTGAACTACTACGCAATAGCAGAAATGAAGACTCTAATGCATGAGTGGGACAGCTGGCTTCGAAGACGACTGCGGATGTACATCTGGAAACAATGGAAGAATCCACGTACCAGATTCAACAATCTACTCAAACTTGGAATTCCAGAGAAATATGCCTGGATGACTGCTATGAGCAGACGCGGATGCTGGTTCGTGGCGGGAACCACCTCCGTCGGTAGAGCCATTTCAAACGAAAGACTCGTAAAAGCCGGATATTGTGAACTAACCAGCGCTTACGAGTCTATCAAAGTTGCTTGTGTTGAACGCGCCGTATACCGAACGGTATGTACGGTGCGGTGAGAGGACGGGGGCTAATCACCCCCTCCTACTCGATTGGGTTCAGGATCATCCCTGAACGATAAAGCTGATCCCGTCAATGGTATCGAGTTTTTTCCGTACATTTTCGAAATCACGGACATAAGATGCTGTGACGTCAAAGCCTACATGCCCGGAAATTCCGCTTTTTGCAGGGATCGCTTCGACGAACATATCTTTCTGAAAGATCAAAGCGATTTGATCCAGAAAACCCTGAACCTTTTCAATATCGTTGATTTCTATATAGAAATGAAGCGCATGTCTTCGTCTGCGCTCGATCCGGGTGAGCAGCGCGGCATTGACTACACAGAGGACGGTGGAAATGACGGCGCCTTCATAGAAACCATAGCCGAATGCCACACCGATCATTGCTGTGACCCACATGCCCGCGGCTGTCGTCAGACCCGCGACGGAGGTGTTGTTTTTGACCAGGATGATACCGGCGCCTAAAAAGCCGATCCCTGAAACCACCGAAGCGGAGATCCGGAATATATCGCCTGTGAGTCCCATGGTTTGAGAGACAAACAGACTGCAAAGCGAAGTCATCGCACCGCCAAGACATACCAGAATGTGCGTCCGAAGTCCCGCGGCTCTGCCATGTCGTCCACGTTCGATGCCGATCACACCGCCCGCAACAGAGGCAAGCAAAAGTCGGAGCAGGATCGTAACTGCCGAAAAACTTCCCAGATAACTGAGAAAACTCTGGATCTTTTCCATAAAGGGCCTCCCGACTGCAGAAAACATGTATCTGAATGGAGTTATTTAATACCAGTTGTAGATGTAGAAGGTGTTGCCTTCTTCGATGATGAATGCGTTGATCATCCGCGAATATCGGGAGGCATCGATCTGAATATCGGTGTACTCGAACACGATTTTTGCGTCAAGGACCGCTTCGTCACTGTCCGCAGACTTGATCTTCCGGACCACTTCCGTGACCAGACCGTTTTCCATTGTAATTTCAAACAGGTAATTCTGCGGGACCTGGTCATCGCGGTATTCACAGGAAGTTGAACTCAGGATACCTTCGCTGTCATAATTTGCGGTATAGGTCCCATTAAAACGAAGCCAATCCCTGTCTTCTCCGTCAAGCCAGTTGGTATACAGCCCGCGGTTTACGGTCGTCTGGAGCAGGCCGTCTTTGGTTGTAACGCTGATTGTGTCGACCTCCTCGGTGTTGTAGAAAGCGGCGGAGGGGTCGGCAGGATCTCCCACATGGGAAGAGTGCAGGACCAGTGTGAAATAATCGTCGTCGTTTGCGTAGATGTATGTCAGGTATCTCGTACTTTCCGCTAATTCATAGCTGTAGCTGACCTGCGACAGCCGGCCTTTTACGTATTCGGCGCTATACTGCAGAGCACCATCTAAGTACCGCGTCATCGCGACAGGAACACCGTCCTCCAAAGTGTACTCAAAAGTGTTGACTCTTCTGTAATCGGAGTCCGGGTATTCGGTCGTAATGGTCTTAGGATAGCTGTTTTCGTAATCCAGATCCGTTTTCTCCCATTCCGTCCATTCGCCTGTCTCGTAATCGACATGGTAGACGGTCACCGATTTGACAAGGAGAGGAGATGTTTTTTCCGTTTTCTCACTGCATGCGGCCATATTCAGGAGGATGACCAGGAGAAGGAAAAATGTGATCGTTTTCTTCATTTTGTTTCCCTTTTTTCCATTGTTTTAGGTGTACCTCGAGAGCGACCGGCACTTACTCGTATTCCACGGTTGCCGGGGGCTTGGGCGTGTAATCATAAAGGACGCGGTTGATGCCCGGGACCTCGGCGGTGATGCGATCTACCAGACGCTGGATAAGTTCCTGCGGCAGGTATTCGGGAGTCACTTCCACGACGTCCACGGTGTTGATGGCACGGATGATGCAGAGCCAGTCAAAGGTACGTTTGCCGTTTTTGATTCCGGTGGAGCGGAAATCGGGAACGACAGTGAAATACTGCCAGACCTTGCCGTTCAGGCCGGCTTTATCAAATTCTTCCCGAAGGATCGCGTCAGACTCGCGGACTGCTTCCAGACGGTCACGGGTGATCGCGCCGGGGCAGCGGACGCCCAGGCCGGGACCGGGGAAGGGCTGACGGTAGACCATATTATCAGGAAGTCCCAGCGCTTTTCCGACCATACGCACTTCATCCTTGAACAGGATGCGGACGGGTTCGACCAGTTCAAAGGCCAGATCCTCCGGCAGACCGCCCGCGTTGTGATGGGCTTTGATACCGGCTTCGGACTCGAGGATATCCGGCCAGATGGTTCCCTGCGCAAGGAAACGGATCCCATCCAGCTTGCGTGCTTCTTCAGCGAAAACGTCAATGAATTCACCGCCGATGATCTTACGTTTCTGCTCCGGATCGGTCACGCCGGCGAGCTTGTCCAGAAAACGGTCAACGGCATCCACATAGATCAGATTCGCGTTCATCTGGCCCCGGAAGACTTCGATGACCTGTTCGGGCTCGCCCTTGCGGAGAAGGCCATGATTTACATGAACACAGACAAGCTGCTGACCAACTGCCTTGATCAGAAGAGCCGCGACGACAGAACTGTCAACGCCGCCGGAAAGAGCCAGAAGGACTTTTTTGTCTCCGATCTGTTCCTGAAGAGCCGGGATCATCTCATCGATGTAAGCCTGTGCCAGTTCAGGTGTATCGATACGGGCCATGGACTCGGGTCTTGTGATTGCGTACATAAGGTTACCTCCTGAGTATTATCCTTAATAGGTTGTCATATCTTTATAAATGATAGCACGAAGGACATCGCCTCCGGTCGGTGTGCCCTCACTGCTGAATACGAGGATCACCTTGTGCCATTCGATAACACTGGGCGTATCGTAGAAGCTGACTGTTTTAGCGCCGCTGATCTCCGCCGCGAGCGCCAGATCTTCTTCATCATCGGTCAGAGTCTTGGACGCGGCGAAGTCCATGTTCACGGGACTGATATACTGTGTCAGATATTCGGCGGGCGTCAGGATCAGATCTTTGCCGCTGGAGGCACTGATGCCGTAGTTCGTAGTGGGAAGCTCCATGAAATGCTCCAGATCGTCACGGGAAAGGGTCACGTCTGTCGATGCCATGACACCGGTGGGGCACAGGCGAAGCCCTTCCTCGCCGACATAAGGCGCGATGTCGGCCATATTGCCCATTTCGATCGCGGACAGAATATTCGGAACGATATCTGTATAGTAATAGTAGGGAATATCCAGGGGTTCCTGAGAATCTTCCGAGGATTCTTCATCTTCATTGGAAGATTCCTCTTCAGAAATCTCATCTTCTTCGGAAGACTCTTCTTCGTCACTGCTTTCTGCAGAGACTGATTCCGTACTCTTTACGGCGGATTCTCCTTCATGCGGATCTTCTTCTGATTCTTCTTCCGGATCATCCGTTATTTCCTCGGATCCTTCTTCCGTTTCTTCTTCCGTCGTTACTGCTTCTTTCGTCTCTTCTGTCAGAGACTCACTGGCCGGATCTACTTCCTGTCTGGTCTCGGACAGGATCGAATCAAGGAATGGAAGGGGAGAGATCAGTCCCTTTTGAGACAGGACCATATATCCTAAAAACAGGGCGGCAAGTACCAGGAGAACGACCAGGATCACCAGCCCTGCGCTGGTTTTCTTTTTCTTTTTTCTTTTTGCCATTGCTTCCTCGAATCATATGATAATTTCATCATATTTTCTCATAAAACACGGTCTTTCGTCAATGTTGACTTTCACGAGGATGGATGCGATAATAGAGTATCTTCTCTATAATTTCAACAAAACCATTCGGAGGCGATAAAATGATGATTCGAATCGAAAATGATTTCTTCCTGGCGGAGCTGAAACCGGAAGGCGCGGAACTGACCAGACTGCTGGATAAGATCCATGGACGGGAAATGCTCTGGTACGCGGATCCCGCTGTGTGGAAGCGCCATTCTCCGGTCCTTTTCCCGGTCGTCGGACGTTGTAAAAACTATGAGATGCGCTATCAGGGAAAGACGTATCATATGCCGCAGCACGGTTTCTGTCAGGACGCGCTTTTTGAGGTGGAGAGCACCAGTGAGACGCATGTGACGTTTTCTCTTTCCGCCAGCGATGAGACAAGGGCGATGTATCCCTTTGAGTTCACCTTCTTTGTCAGTTATCATCTGGACGGCGAAAAACTGGTGGTCAGCTATCTGATCCGCAATGAAGATCCGGATGCTCCCATGTATTTCTCCCTCGGAGGCCATCCCGGTTTCCTTTATGACGGACCCGTGAGCGATCAGATCATCGAATTCAGTGAAAAAGAGACGCTCGACCGTGTGACGCTGGGACCGACTTTCCAGTTCAGCCGGGAAGTGGAAAAGGATTATATCAAGGACGGCGCGCCGATCCATCTTCATGAGCACATCTATGATCACGACGCCCTGGTTTTCCACGGATTCAAATCAAAGGAAGTATCGGTCTACAATCCGAAGACCGGCCGCGGCGTGAAGGTCGATCTGGCAGGATTCCCCTATGTGGGGTTCTGGTCGATGCCCGGTGAGTGCTATACCTGTGTGGAACCATG
>JAFZQZ010000060.1 GCA_017620135.1 Bacillota bacterium | reverse complement strand
TTTTCCGCGTTTTAGGATTATAATACCCCCGTGAGCACGGCTGCTCTGCCGATTTAGAGTATGCCAAAGGGGCATCTGGGGTTAGTGTGCGAGACTAAGATCCACATGCCGGACATTACCTTTGCATTTCTTTTCGACTGATGCCTGCCTGTGCACATGGTTCTATTTCAATAATTCTGGAGTCAGTTTTACTTCATCAGGAGCAATTGCCTTGTACTGCATGACGGTAAAAAGCTTCTCATCCAGAAGGAGCCGAGACAGTTCAAATGGGCTATGCCCGTTTAGGCTGTCTCTTTTTGTACTGTTGATGTGGTTGGCCAGAAGGTCAACATCCGCCTGCTCCAGATCATCAAAAGGTCTGCCTTTTTTGAGGACATAGCGGATATACTCGTGGTTCTTTTCGCAGCAGCCCTTTTGCCAGAAAGCATAGGGATCGCAGTAATAAATGGTCGTCCGCCGGCTTTTATCCAGTGCCGTTTCAAGCGCTTCACGCCCAGCGAATTCAGGACCTCCGTCGGTCAGGATGATCCCGAAGAGCTGCCGGAACAATTCGATTCCAAGCCCGCTCTCCAGCTGATTAAAGACACGCAGGACCTCATCCTTGGTTTGCGATGAAAGCAGGAACATCAGCATCAGGTTCGTTCGCCGAAACGTCATCGTCAGCAGGACCTTCCGACTGGTTTTACTGCCTTCGACACAGTCCATTTCTACGACTTCAGAATGCGGCTCCTTTTCAATGCGCTTCTGGAAATCTCCATAGTTGTGGTCCTTTCTGTAAGACCGATCCTTTGCGCTGGTATCCGTTGCCTTCTTACGTTTTTTATACTTGATCTTGCGCCGTAAATCGATGTTTCTAACGTTGAAAACGCCGGAATCAATGTATGTATACATGGTCCTTCGGGAACACTTCAGTTCATCGGCATGCGTCGCGTAAATGTGGGCGATGGACTGCCCCTTCTTTACCAATGGTGTCAGGATGTCATTGATCCGCTGGATGCTTTCCGGCGTTTGATTGATTCCTTCCCGGCTGGATATCAGGAGTTCCCGATAGCAATCATCCGCGTACTTAGATGAATAAACCTTCTTATCCATCCTGCAGTTCAACTTTTTTCCGCAGCCATTGCATACATAAGGTGCCTTCTCCAGCTGTGCGCATTGCTGAGGTTTGTATTCCTTGCAGATGTCGCTGCATCTGTAAGTACGGCATATCCTGCAGGGAAGGTCACAGTTTTGATTGCCACAGATATGCTTGATCACGCACCGCGAATGGATATCGGTATTCGCCTGGCAGGGAATGGTCCCATAGCCGTTGAACTCTTTTACTTTTGCTCGCTTCCGAACCTCCTTTGACACAGTCGTTGGATCTTTGTTGATCTGTCTCGCGATTTCTGCGAAAGAACACCGGTTATTGAGTCCTTTCTCGATCGTGATCCGATCCGACAAAGTCAGATGTCTCTGATCGCCTTTTTTCTTCGTCATAATCCCTCTCTTTCTGCACAGGCCAGGCGATTAGTCGCCTGTACAGTATATCTTTCTGCAAGAGTAAAGTCAGCCATTACTGAATTTTCTTCTGCATTGTGGAAGTTAGTTTAGCAATCAAGTCGGACAAAGATTCTCTTTGCCGTTCGAACACACTTGTCAGGGGCCGCCCTGAGACCCGGAGAGTGAAGGAGGTGAGATGCTCTGTGGCTTCTCAAAAACATGATATCTGGCAGCCGCTCGCGGCGTTGCTGACTGATGTGATCGCGCGGCACAGTGAAGAAATCGAGCGGCACGTCCTTCCTCGTGCCTGGTTCTCCGGGCCGCTGCAGAAACTGTTTGATCGGCTCCTTGCGTTTCTGAAAGAAAGAAAGATGCATCACCGGCATACTGTGCGGTTTCGCTTAGGGGACCTTGTCGTTTGGAAGGATCGCCATCGGTTTCATATAGAGCAAAAAGAAACGCTTGACATTCCGGACGAGATATGATATCCTCCGCTTATACGGAGTCCGTATAAGCGGAGGATATTGCTATGACGATCAGTGAAAGAATGTTCCAAATCATGGAAGAGCAGGGAATAACGCAGGCAGAGTTGTCCCGGAAGACCGGCATCTCGGAGCGGACCATAAGTGACTGGCGGCACAAAAAGACTAATCCCGGTGCGGATAAGATCATGATCATCTGCGCAGTGCTGCAGATCAACCCCAAAACACTGCTGATCGGCGAAGGCCGGGAGCACACAGAAGTGAGCTATTCGCTGGAAGGCGACACATCTTCCCTGGTCGAAGAAAAACTCGTCTATAACTACCGCGAGTTTTCAGAGGAAAAGAAGCGCCGCCTGCTGGCTTACATAAACATGCTGGAGAACACAAAGGAGTAAGCATGGAAAGAAATGTAACCGTGATCCGTGATATCGACGGAAACAAGATCGTGATGATCAACGATATCCGGTTTAAGGGCAAACGCTCTGTGAACTGGGACGATGTAAAGGAATATCTGAAATCCTATGTCGGAGAGTTCTATACGATCGCTGAAACAGAGGAAGTGGTCTATATAGGAGCAGATCTCCCGGATGAATACACGGGATCCCGTTATACACACAAGCTGATGGGGACGATTGCCAAGGCGAAAGCCAATGCTGCGCAGGGGATCCCCGAGATGATCGAGATTGCTACAGATAAAAGGTTCCGTGAAAATCAGGATCCCAGACATCTTCGTGATGCAAGATATGGCTGGTATCGCTATGACTCCCGATTCGGTCTGCCTGTATATAACGAAAGCGGAGAAGTGGATCGATATAATATCTTTCATGCGACAATGCTTATCCGGCACGCTGCGAACGGGAAGCATTATCTGTATGATATCCTGGATATCAAAAAAGAAACGAGCAACCCCCTCGGCGAATAACGCTTACCGGACACAAAACCCGTTTCTGTGTCCAAAAGATAGCACAAACTGCTCTTCTCGTCAAGAGGGTAATTTGAAAAAGGCATAGATTCCGAATGAAAAGCGAAAGAACAAAAGTCTATACCTACACCCGCGTTTCCACCGCCATGCAGATCGATGGATATTCTCTAGATGCGCAGAAAGCGCGGATGAAGGCGTTCGCGGATTTCAACGACTATGAGATCGTCCGCGAGTACGAGGATGCCGGAAAGTCCGGCCGGTCCATCGAGGGGCGGGCCTCTTTTCAGCAGATGCTGGAAGATATCAAAGCAGATCATGACGGAGTTTCCTTTGTTCTGGTTTATAAACTCTCCCGCTTCGGACGGAATGCGGCAGATGTACTGAATACGTTGCAGATCATGCAGGATTTTGGCGTCAACCTGATCTGCGTGGAGGATGGGATCGATTCTTCCAAGGACGCCGGGAAGCTGATCATCTCTGTCCTCTCAGCCGTCGCGGAAATTGAAAAAGAGAATATCCGCATTCAAACGCTGGAAGGAAGAATGCAGAAGGCACGGGAAGGCCGCTGGAACGGCGGGCAGGCACCTTACGGCTATAGTCTGGTAAATGGGGAATTGATCGTCAACGAGGAGGAAGCTGCCGCTGTTCGAATCATTTTTGACAAGTATATCCACACGGATCTGGGAACGAACGGGATCGCCAAATATCTGGAAAAGCAGGGGATACGAAAGATCCCCCGGCAGAACGGAACGACCGAACTCTTCGATGCCCATTATCTGCGTAACCTGATAAAGAATCCCGTCTATTGCGGCAAGATCGCATTCGGCCGGCGCCGTATGGAAAAGGTTCGCGGGACCCGAAATGAATTCCACAAAGTCGAAACAGACAATTACATTCTGGTGGACGGTCTGCATGAAGCGATCGTCAGCGAGGAGGTCTGGGAAGCCGCTCAGCAGAAGGTAAAATCTCAGGCAAAACGGTACGAGCACGCCTTTGGAAAAGAAAACGAACGGACGCATCTTCTCTCCAATATCGTGCGCTGTCCTGTCTGCGGAGCAGGCATGTACGGCAACAAATGCATCAAACACAGACCGGATGGGACGAAATACAAAGACTTTTATTACTACGGCTGCAAGCATCGTCTGAATACGCGCGGCCATAAATGCGACTACCGCCGGATGGTAAATGAAGAGGTGCTGGACAGCGCTGTTGTTGAAGTGATCACGCAGCTGGTCAGCCGCCCAAAGTTTGCTGCCATGATGCAGAAAAAGATCAGCATGAAGGTGGACACCGGGGAAGTGGATCAGGCGATCGAAAACCAGAGCAAACAGCTGCGGCATGCCCTCACACTGAAAATAAAGCTGATCGAGGAGATCGATTCTCTGGATTTTGATGATCCGCTTTACAACAAAAGAAAGGCAGACCTCGACGACCGCCTTTACAGCACTTATGACCGGATTGAATCAATCGAAACAGACCTGCAGGAAGCACGAAGCAAAAAGGCGGCGATCGAAGCCGATAAACTGACAGCAGACAATATTTATCAGATTCTGCTCAATTTTGAGAAGTTATATGATATCATGGACGAGAAGGAACGCCGCAGACTGATGGTAGTATTAGTGGACGAGATCCAGATCCACGAAGAACGGCAGCCGAACGGCCAGTGGCTGAAATCCATCCGTTTCAAACTACCGATCATTGATCAGGATATGGCGATCAGTTTGGACAACGGGGAGAGTGTCGAGACGGTATGCTGTTTGTACCACCAAAAGAAGGACTTCATCTCAGTGCCGTATGAGCCGAA
>JAFZQZ010000002.1 GCA_017620135.1 Bacillota bacterium | reverse complement strand
TCTGCTCAAAAACATTTCGATCGAATGCTTTCATATACCTCCTTAGTTACGATAAATGTCAAACAGCGGATGCCTCACAAGGTTCTGCCGCTGGCTGTTGGTCTTTTTCGGTGCTCCGGTCTCTCCGGATATCATGTACCTCAATGCGTCGTATGCATGATCCTCAAAATTTGTGTCGACGTCTTCCGGTTTCGATGCACTCATCGGCAGATTTTCAAACTGCCAGATCAGGTTCTTGCACCTGGATAAAATGATCAGCCCAGGCAGGCCGTCCGGTTTGAACCGCATCAGTTCCCGGATCTTTGCCAGTCCGCCTTTGCGGTCATTGTCTCCCCGTGTCAGGTAGATCCCATGGTCCGCATAGATATCACTCGGCGCTTTTACGGATCTGTCCGTATGATGATCTTTGGAGAACATCGCGGGATCTGCATAACTGATCATGATCCTGTGATTCTTCGGTGTCATGGTTTTGATCCGCTCTACCTGATCACCTGTCGCATGTCCTTCTCCATAGTCCTCTTCATAGATCACGATCCTGCCTGTATCCGGATCCTTTGCTCCCCATAAACAGCAGTATGGTTTAGAATATCCGTCATCGATGCCGCGCATCCGGATCCAGTTGTCTCCGATTTTCCAGTCGTCATATACATAAATATCCGGCCGGAAATTATCGAAAGCCATGCCTGCTGTTATATCGAAATCTCCGTCGCGCCAGAGCTTCCCCAGCATCCCGTCCAGATTATTCAGGTAATCCACATATCCTTCATCAAGGAATTTGTTCTCCTGATATCTGGAAAAGATGAATCTTGTATTCTTCTCCCGCCCTTCCTTCCATGGTTGGATGAAGGTTTTCTTCAGGTACTTCATGCCTGGTCCGCCCGGGTTGAAGTTCATATAGCATCGTGGCCGGTATCCGTCCAGTCTGCCGGTACGCAGAGAGCCCAGCAGTTTGATCAGCCGGTTCTCGTCGATCTGGTTGGCCTCCTCGATGACCATTCCCTCATAGTTCAGACCGACATATTTATCGACGTCCTCCGGATTCCTTACACCTGCGATTGCGATGTTGGATCCGTTCGGAAAATGGATCCCTTCTTTCGTCGGTTTGGCTCCTTCGAAATCTCCCAGGATGGATGACGTCATCTGTTCGAAGCTGTCCCCGGCGGAGTTCTTCACCAGGCGGATATAAAGCCAGTTCGTCCCGGCCCATTGCTGGCAGTCATATAAACTTACCTGTGCGAATGTGGCAGTTGTCTTTCCGGATCCGCGGCTCCCTCCGTTTCCGATCAGACGGACGCCGCATTTCTGTACATCCTCCGTCAGCCTGTGCCAGTTGACCTGCATTTGCTGCGGAATATAGTAATGCGGAAGAAACGCAGCTGCCATCTTCCCAGGCAGTCCCTGATCTTTCAGCTTGCTGGAAGCTCTGGCCCATGCCCGTTCTTCATCCTCCGTCACTTCTCTTCCTCTCCGTATACCTTGTCAACGATCTTGACGATATCGCGAACCCGGACGTTGGCATTGACGTCGATCTTATTGGACCGCTGTCCCAGTTCTTTTGCGATATCATCCAGGCACCCGCGCATTGCATTGACAAACCCGGGTAGGTTCTGCGCTTTTGCGGCCGGGATGTTCTTGATCTCACGGTAAAGATACTCCGCTGTATCCTGCAGCATTTTGATCCGCTCTTCCTTCAGAGCTAAACCGGATCTCAGCGCGTCCTCTTCTTCCTGTTCGCGGATGATCTTCCGGACCTTCTTCTCGGCCTTGGTCCTGTAATGTTTCGATATGTTCTGCCGGCTGATTGTGAATGGGGGATCCTGATTCTTAGCGAGCGCGATGATCTCTTTATCGGTCTTGCCGGCAGCCACCCACGCCCGAACCAGATTCTTCTGATCTTGATTCAGCATATAAGTTGTCAACCTTTGTCAACCTTTTTTCCTCGTAAGGTTGCGAATTTGTCAACCTTTGTCAACCTTTTGACATTGGTTGTCTGTTTATTTCTTACACTGAAAGTCAGTGCAAGTCAGTGTGATCTCGGCTCATATCTGTTTACTTTGCTATTGAATGCAAAAAGCCGCCCTGTAAAGGACGGCTCGTTGCATTCTCAGGAGGAAATAGAGTAATGAAGATATGTTCTTGCCTGCTTATATTTTATCACTGATTGTCTGATTCTCTTTGTGCTCCGACACATGGAGTCATCCGGTCTTTGACAAACTCCATCATCGCCAGTGCTTCCTCTGCTGTTAGGGGATGCTGCAAATAAAATTTCCGCAGCTCTTCCCAGCTCATTGTCTTCCGCTCCGGTGTCAGATCTCCCAGGAAATAAGCGATCTCGTACTGCGGTCTCTCTTCCCATGTGATCGTAGCATGCCGCAGCATTTTCAGCAGCTCATAATATTTCCGGAGATAAAACAGCGCGTCCCTTTCCAGTGATCCCGGTAATGATGCTTCCCACTTTCTGGACAATTCCAGTGTTTCTTCCAGCTTTCTCATCTGATTTCCTTTCTATATGCATGCCATCGTTCGCCAATATATTTACAGTTGAAACTCGCATAGTTTGCGCAAAACATAATACAGTCATCCTCATCCGTATAGAATCCGCTGACGATAAACCATTCCTGTCCGTCTTGTATTCCGATTCCTGTTTTATCAAAGATAATCCATACAGGCTTTCCTACCATCTGCTTCAGTTCTGATAATGTCAAAACTGGATTGTCATCATTAAGCTCTCTGAGATAATCTTCTTGCAGTCTTTTTTCTATCCTGATTTCTCGTTCCAGTCTGCGCTTTTCTTTTTCGCATTCTTCCCACTTTGTATTATAGAATTCAAACTCTTTCCGGTTTCTGTTGATTTCAAATTCAAGAGTCTCCTTCGCTTGCCTAAATTCCTTCAGATAAAAAAGCGCATCTCCCATCAGCATATCCATGCATCCTTCAGTATCTGGATAAGGACATTCTCTACAGACACGATAAGGATCTACATTGCGACAGATACTCAGCGCCTCTATCACTTCATCAATCGGTCTTATATCTACCATTCCTGTATCCTTTCACAGTTCCGTTGGTCCATAAGTTCTTATTGAATTGCCGCTTCGTCCCGTATGC
>JAFZQZ010000059.1 GCA_017620135.1 Bacillota bacterium | reverse complement strand
TCAGTTCATTCAGTTTTTGCTCATCAAAAGCAAACCCTTCCTGCGGGAGCGTATAGCTCTCGGCAGACAGGAACCTTGTAAACCAAAGAGGCGTATTCTGATTTTTCAATACGGCTTTTGTATCGTAAACGCCATAATAGTCCGCGTTGATCAGATAGAGTTTCTGGGTCATCGGTTCGCCTGTCTCGGCGTTCAGCATCACCACATCCATGGTTGGCGCCGTCCGGTTGATCGCCTTTTCGGCATCTTTGGCATTTTTGCCGCCGACCTTTACCCCGTTGATCGTTGTGCCCGGCCAGAACACAGTGGTAGAACGAACATAGCCGAATACATAGATCCCCATGACCACCAGGACCTCGATCAGGATAATCGCCAGACTGCCCAGGCGTCTGGACTTTTTGGCCGGCACAGGTTTGGCCGGTGTTTCCTCCGACGTGGCTTTTCGCTTTGTCTTCTTCTCGTTTACTGTCTGTTCCAAAGTGCTCTTTACCCTCGTTACAAAGTTTTATTCTCTATCTTTAACGGCCTTCCGAAGCTTCGTAAATGATGACCGGCGTATCGTAATCGACCATCTCAAACAGCTCGGAGACCTTTTCCAGCGGCGTATTGACACAGCCGTGGGAGCCGTCCCATTCATAGATATCGCCGCCGTAGGCATCTCTCCAGCGATAGGCGTCGTGGATCCCGTACTGTCCGCCGATAAAGCCCATCCAGTAATCGGAGATCGCCCCGCCCTGCAGAACGTTATGGCCATAACTTCTGGAAACGATGGAATAGATACCGCAGGGTGTATCCCACACGTATTTTTCTCCGGTGACGACATCGGTCTCGAGTTTCATGACGCCATTTTCGTAGTACCACATTTTCTGATCGTCGAGCGAGATCTCAATATAGGTGCCGTTTATTTCAGTACCCGGTCCGAATTCCCCTTCGTTGAGACCCGGCTGGATATATTCGGTCTGTATGTTATTGCCGTCTTTGTCTTCTTTCATCACGACCACGGTCCGGTACCAGCAGGCTTCCACACTCATGTCGCCGATCAGGGTCAGGACCGGCTTGATGTTCTCCGCTGTCCTTTCCGGATCAAACGTATAGTCATAGGTGTCCCAGGACTGCCCCACCGGGACAACGTCCCCGCGGGAAGTCAGAAGACCGCGGCGGTGCTTGACGGTGGGATACTGTTCGGCCAGCTTTTTGCAGTAGTCCAGGACCGCCTGATCATTGATCGAATAAGTCAGGTCCTCGTTGATCGTGACCATCTTTTTCAGTTCGGTCATCCCAAAGGATTCGTAAATATCATCCACGATATGGATCGTGATCGTCTTCGAGTAGATGCTTTCCGTCCGCTTGGCTACTGCCTGGAAGATCTGGTCATCCGACCGGCGGTCCGCGGTAAGGTAGCAGCCGGAAATATCCGCGGCCGTACTTTCGTTATCCACCGCGTGACGGATCAGCTCGCGGACCATCTCTTCCACGACTTCGCAGCCGTTGTTCGCTTCTTCGATAATGACCTTGTTCTGGCCGTTTCCTACCAGATAGGCGTCCGCCGGCGCGACTTTATTTTCATCCTGCATGCAGTAGAGCTTTTCTACTTCCTGCATGAGCTTGTCTTTATTATAGGTGAAAGCCGTCTTCTGCAGGGTGATCGACGGTGTTTCAAAGAGCATGACCGGCCAGGTCATATGCCGCTGATCATTCAGCGCGGCCGCGGTCTCATAGGAAGCCCAGTAATCACAGTCTTTCAGCGAGATCTGTTCTTCTCTGTTTTCCAGGGTTTCCGCGTCCTTCTGGATGACCGTAAGGACAGGGGCGGTAGCGTTCAGCGCCTTTTCCGCCTGGACCGCGTCCATGGTCCCGACGTCGACTCCGTTGATCGTGGTGCCGGGCCAGAAGCGAAGACGGGAATAGGCGTTGCCCGCCATATATGCGATAAGCAGCAGACCGAATACAGTCCACCCAATGATCTTCAGTGCTTTTTTCATCAGTAAATAACCACCGCTGTTCCAATTTCCACTGCGTCAAAGAAAGGCTGACAGAAATCGAAAGGCGTATTGATACAGCCGTGTGATCCGTCGGTCTCGTAGATCGTTCCGCCGAAAGTCGAGCGCCAGGAAGCGTCGTGGATCCCCACGCCGTCCCAGGTGATCGGAAGCCACAGTTCGACCGGCGTCTGATAATCGTCACCGATCAGGGTGACTTTCGTTCTCTTGGCCCAGATCTTGAATACACCCACGGGAGAATCGGTCTTATCCTTCGTACCCGTGACGATATCCGTTTCCATGGACAGCTTGCCGTCCACATAGTACCAAAGATGCTGGTCGGCGATCGAGATCTCGACATAGGTCTCGCCGATGTCGTTCTTCGTCTTGTCGCTCCAGGTACCCTGGTCATCCCAGTAGGCCTGGCACTTGGCGTCTTCCTTGCCTAAAAGAACATCATGGATCTCTTCGCGGGTCATCTCCTTGGCCAGGTCATAACCGAAAATATCCAGCTCAGAGCCGACTTTCACAGTCTTTCCCTTGGACGTGACAAAATCACGCTGGGTCTGCCAGGTACTGTATTTGACCCACAGTTCATCCATGTATTTATCGAGCTCTTCCTCATTGATGGAAAACTCGAATCCGTCCACATTGATCAGCCGTCTCAGCAGCGTCTCGTCGATCACTTCCTTCACTTCTCCGTACATGGGGATCGTAATGGTCTTGGTCCAGATCTTGTTGAGTTCCGCGATCTGATCGTTCAGGCCTTTGTCATCGGTCTTCACGGCGGCTTCGGCGTATAACGCGTGCTCCGGATCCGTGAGATCGAACGAGGTCTCTTCACGCATGATCGCGTCCGTGATCAGCTGAACGCCTTTTTCGATATCGATCTGACATCCATCATCCGACTCGGTGATGCTGTAATATCCGTTATCCGCGACAAGCTCGGCGTCGATCGGTGCGATATTGTTTTCCGGCTGTACGAAGTAAAGCTTCGCGATACTCGCCGCGACCGCGTTCTCGTCGATGACGAATCCGTCGTAGACGACTTCATGCTTCGTCTCTTCCCAGTAGGAATAGAACCAGGTGCTGTGGCGCTGCTCATCAAGCACTTTCTGCGTATCGAAATGCTGATAATATCCAAGGGCCCGAAGGTCCATCGTCTCTTCCATGGGCTGTCTGGTCTCGGCGTTCATCTCAGTCACGACGAACGAACGCGCAGGTTCATTCAGGATGTCCTCGACCTGTTTGGGATTCATGCCGGAAACATCCATACCGTTGATATACGTGCCGGGCAGATATTCATGAAGCGACTTATCATAGCCCTGATAATAGAAGTACCCCACGCCACCGAGGATCAGCAGGACGGGGATGATCCACCATAGTTTTTTCATATCTATATTTCCTTACTTTTTTCGATAAACATACATGTTTCATTATACGCTATTTCACTCTAAAATTCAACGTAGAAAAGTATCATTGGCGAGGCGTTGTTTTCGTGGATTGTGGACAAAAAACTATGTAAAAAAGTCACCACACGCGCCGTTGGACTGGTCCTCGGCCTAAGGCCTGCGGAATCGTCCGCCGACACGCATGGTGACTCATTCACATAAACTATTTTATACCACTGCTACCAACTTGGATTCACCACTTGATTCAGTAATATAGTCGATTGTGATCTTCGTTCCGGGAGCGATGTCCTCCGCGATCATTTTTCTGGCAAGGAGGGTCTCGATCTTCGCCTGCATGAACCGTTTCAGCGGACGGGCTCCGTAAACCGGATCGTAACCGCCGTCGATGATGTACTGGCGGGCCGAATCGGTGAGCACGACACTCAGCTGTTTGTCTTTCAGGCGCTTGTCCAGATCCTTCAGCTGCAGATCCACGATATGACTGATGTTGTCCTTTGTCAGCGGTTTGTAGAAGACGATCTCATCCAGACGGTTCAGGAACTCCGGACGGAAGGATGATTTCAGCATCATCTCCACGCCTTCTCTCGCCTCTTCCGAGATCTCGCCGGTCGTCTCGTCGATCCCTTCGAGGATCAGCTGCGAACCGAGGTTCGAAGTCAGGATGATGATGGTGTTCTTGAAGTCCACCGTGCGCCCCTGAGAGTCGGTGATGCGGCCGTCATCCAGCACCTGCAAAAGCACGTTGAAGACATCCGGATGGGCTTTTTCGATCTCGTCGAACAGTACCACGCTGTACGGGCTGCGGCGGACCGCTTCGGTCAGCTGACCGCCTTCGTCGTAGCCGACATATCCGGGAGGCGCTCCGATCAGACGCGAGACGGAGTATTTCTCCATATATTCGCTCATATCGATACGGACCATGTTCTTCTCGTTGTCGAACAGGGCTTCCGCCAGGGCTTTGGCCAGTTCGGTCTTGCCGACGCCGGTGGGGCCCATGAACAGGAACGAACCGATGGGACGGTTCGGATCCTTGATCCCGGCACGGGAACGAAGGATGGCGTCACAGACCCGCTGTACTGCTTCGTCCTGACCGATGACCCTCTGATGCAGGACGTCATCCAGATGAAGCAGTTTCTCTCTTTCGCTTTCCACCAGCTTGCTGACCGGGATCCCCGTCCAGCGGCCGACGATCTTCGCGATCTCTTCCTCCGTGACCTTGTCCCTCAGCAGCGAGGTGGATCCGCCTGCTGCCTGATCCGCGAGCTTTTCCTGCTCTTCCAGCTGTTTTTTCAGCTGCGGCAGTTTCCCGTATTTGAGCTCCGCCAGCTTGTTCAGGTCGTAGGAACGCTCGGCTCGTTCAATGTCCGCGTTCGTCTGCTCGATCTCTTCTCTCAGCTGCTGGACCTTGCCGATGGATTTCTTTTCGCCTTCCCAGCGGGCTTTCATGCTGTTGAAGTTCTCCCTGAGATCCGCAAGTTCCTTACGGATGTCGGAAAGATGCTCCAGAGAGATCTGGTCGGTCTCTTTCTTCAGCGCGGCTTCCTCGATCTCGAGCTGCATGATCTTCCGCTGGATCTCATCGAGTTCCGTAGGCAGAGAATCGATCTCCGTTCGGATCATCGCGCAGGCTTCATCCACGAGGTCGATGGCATTATCCGGCAGGAACCTGTCGGTGATATAGCGGTTCGAAAGCGTCGCCGCGGCGATCAGGGCCTGATCCTGGATCTTCACACCGTGGAAGACTTCATAACGCTGTTTCAGGCCACGCAGGATCGCGATGGTATCCTCCAGAGAGGGCTCGGGGATCATGACCGGCTGGAAACGGCGCTCCAGCGCGGCATCCTTCTCGATATACTGGCGGTACTCATTCAGCGTCGTAGCGCCGATGCAGTGCAGTTCGCCTCTGGCCAGCATAGGTTTCAGCAGATTGCCGGCGTCCATGGAACCTTCGGTCCTTCCGGCGCCTACGATGGTATGCAGCTCATCGATGAACAGAATGATCTGTCCGTCGCTCTTTTTCACTTCGTTCAGTACGGCTTTCAGACGTTCCTCGAACTCGCCGCGGTATTTCGCGCCGGCGATCAGGGCGCCCATATCCAGTGAGAAAAGCTTTCGGTCTTTCAGGCTGTCCGGTACGTCCCCGCGGACGATCCGCTGCGCCAAACCTTCCGCGATGGCGGTTTTGCCGACGCCCGGTTCACCGATCAGGCACGGGTTGTTCTTGCTCTTCCTGGAGAGGATCCGGATGACGCTCCGGATCTCGCTGTCCCGGCCGATGACCGGATCGAGTTTCTGCTGACGGGCCAGTTCCACCAGATCCTGGCCGTATTTCTTCAGGACATCATAGGTGTCTTCCGGGTTTTCGGATGTGACACGGGTATTGCCGCGAACGGTCTTCAGTACGTTCAGGAACGCGTTCTCCGAAACGTGGAACGTCCCGAACAGTCCCCGTACGTTCGTTGACGGTTTTTTCAGGATGCCAAGGAACAGGTGCTCGACAGAGATATACTCATCCTTCATCTGTGCCGCCTGATTCTCGGCTTCATTCAGGGCATCGTTCAGATCCTGGCTGACATATACCCGATCCAGTTCTGTCTGCCCGGTCACCTTCGGGAAACGGTTGACCTGCTCTTCAAGCGCCCGCTCGAAAGCCGCGGGATCCGTTCCCATCTGTCCGAGGATCTGCCGGATCAGTCCGTCCGACGGCTGGACCAGCGCCAGCAGGACATGCTCCTGCTGCAGTTCCTGATTATGGTTTTCCGATCCGATCTTCTGCGCGGTCTGGATGGCTTCCAGACTTTTCTGCGTCAATTTCTGAGTGTTCATAGGATACCTCCTCTGATATGAGAGATATAGTCACGGTAGATATGATTCACGGCCGCCACCGCGCTCTGCGGTTCGCCAAGGTTTTCGAAGAACGCGTTCATAGCCTGATCCAGTACCTGGATATACGCGGCGATCTCCTGTCCGAAATCCTCATCGGAGATCTCTTCACCGGGCAGGTCCAGGACTCTGGTATAGCGGGCGTCCTCGATCGTCCAGCTGATGTTTACGCCGCCGATCTTCTGCTCCAGCTCCTGCCAGAGGCTGAAGAACTGCGAGAGATAATGGATCAGAGTCTGGTTCTGCGAACGCAGGATGACCTTCAGACGGATCAGCGATCCTGTTTCCGTCTGTACCAGCTCGATGCTGTAGCGCACCGTGGGATTATATTTATAGTTAAGCGCCTGTCTGAGCGAGAGCATACTGTCCGATGGTTTCATCAGGAGCTGGAATCCGGCTCCCTGGATCAGCAGGTTCTGGATCTCATCGAATACGGTGCTCATGCGCTTTTGCGGCGTGAGCAGAGAGGTGTATTCAGCCAGGATCTGATTCACCATGTTCGAGCGGCTGGTATTCATCTGATAGGCCAGCCGGTCGACCGCGCGGATGACATCGTCGTTTAAAACCAGCGAATAGACGCTTTTGCTGGGTCCGAGACTTCGCTGCATGGTTCTACCTTCTTTCTCTATTGAATGACAAAGGCCTCGCCGGCCTTCGTTCTGAAGAATATTATAGTCAGATTTTAGAATTTGTCAAGCGAATTATATAAGTTTATTTGCAAATTCTTTTTCTATGGCTTTTTTACACTGTTCATGGTACAATAGAATGTGGATTTTTATCGCTAAGGAGTTTTTGTTTTGATATATCAGGAACTTTTGACACCCAATCCGGAGGCTGCTCTTTCTTCCTTTGAAGAGCTCCGGCAGACCCTCACGGATCTCGACCTGACGCAGGTTTTGTGCCTGATCGATCCGCGGATGGATCAGAAAGCGGCATCCAGCTTTGCCGGCCGCTACTTCTCTTCCGATTCTGCTGAGATCGCTGAGCGTTCCGCCTTCTTAAAGGATCTTTCTGCCCTCACAGACGCGGACTCTCTGCAGAAGGGAATCGACGCCATCTATCAGCTGGACGCGGAAAACCAGAAAGCCTTGATCGCCCCGACACGCTTCCAGTCTGTCCTTTACCGCTGGCGTCGTCTGGCGGCGTACCGAAAAGTCGTGCTTTCTTTCTGCGCGATCCTAAGCCCGAAAACGGCGGATGGCAGCGCGCTCTCCAGGCGCTGTCAGATCCTGACCGACTATTTCCGTTCCCTTCGTGAGGAACCGTTCTTTGCCTCCCTGGAAGAAGCGCTGGGATCCCTGGATCAGGCTCTTCCCCTGCCCCGCTATATCCAGCTTGGCTTCAACATGCGGGAAGACGGCTATCCGCAGGAAATGGGGATCATCGGGGCGGAAGGCCATATCGATCTTCGGAAAACGGATTTCGCTTCGGAAATCTCCGGGAATGACAATGTCTCCGACGACTCGGAGATCCCGCTGAACGCGCTTTTAAGCTTTGACGATCCTTCCCTGCCTTCCAAAGGCCTCGGGCCGGAATTCATCTACAACCGCGGGCTCTACGGTTCCCACTTCGACGAATATATCGAGCACGCAGCAGAAAAACAGTGGAAAGCAGAGATCGGCCGCGCGGAAAAGATCCTGGATAAACTTCAGCCCAAGGGAGAAAAGCTCAAAGAGCTGGATACGCTTCTTAGCCTTCGTGAGCCTTTGTCCTTCTATCAGATCGGTCTTCTATGCCTGGAAGCTTTTGAAAAGCGCGGATACAGCCTGTGTATTCCAGAGCCGCTTCCGGACACACCGCTCATCATCCGGGAAGCGCTCTATCCGGATTTCATCCTTCAGCACGAAGGGATCCGGGGCAATGACCTTACCTTAAAGCGCGGCAATGCGGTCATCATCACCGGCGCCAATCACTCCGGCAAGACCTCGTATCTGAAAACGATCGGTCAGTGCACCGCACTCGCGCAGCTGGGATTCTTCGTTCCGGCGAAAGAGATGATCTTCACCCCGGTCACCCATATTTTTACACTTTTCTCCGCCGGCGAGGACAGTTCCATGAACGCCTCCCGCATGGGTCTGGAAGTAAAGAAACTGACCGCGATCCTGAAAAAGGCAACGGACACGGATCTGATCCTGCTCAACGAGCCCATGACCAGTACGAACCCCGTGGAAGCCGTTTCGATCTGCGCCGACATGACCCGTCACTTCCTGGAAAAGAACATCACCCATCTGCTGGTCACGCATCTGTACGACATCTATTTCCTGCTGAAAGCAGAACTGAAACCTGAACTTCTGAAACGGCTGGATTCCCTGGTCACCGAGTCGTCCTACGATCCGTCGACCGGCCAGATGGTGCATGCTTATAAACTCTACTATCACGAGCCGCTGGGCAACAGCTACGCCCGTGAAACAGCCACGGCCTACGGGATCACGCTTGAAGACATGATCGCCTCCGGCGATCTTCTGCTAGAGGCCCGTTCGTACGTAGACAGCCACAATATCGATTCGATCTATGAAGGAGGTGAAGCAGATGGGATTTCTGACGACCACTGACATCTCCAAAACTCCCCGCCCGATGCAGATCAAGGAGGAAGCGCTCGTCGATCTGATGCTAAGGGACTATCTGGACCGGATCTTCGATATCCACGAAGGAGGCAAGACCTTCGACTGGACCCGCTTCTTCACGGCCGATACGGAGGATATCCTGTTCCGCCGGGAGGTCCTGACCGAACTCAGCGCGCACCCGCAGCTCGTCCAGAAGATCACGGACGTCTGCAAATGTCTCTCACAGATCCACACTTTTCAGGAAATGCCGGTCTCCGGTGAGTTCTACGCGGAAAGTATCCGTGAATTCTCCGTGCTTCGTCTGGCGCATCAGACCATGCAGTCTCTCTACGGAATGCTGGATGAGCTCTCCCGTGCCGGCCGCCTTCAGTCCCGTGGCCTTCTTCTCCTGAAGAACATGATGAAAGAAAAAGTCGCGACCAACTTTACGGCCGACTTCGATACGCACTGGGAAGAGCTTGCCGGCGGCCTCGAGCAGCTTGGCTCCTTCCGCGTACGGCTTACTATGGACGGGGAACTGCACGTGATCGGCGCAGCCCTCACCCATATCCAGAAGGAGCGTTTCGTTGGTTCGATCTTCGGCGCCCGCCCCATCAAGGAGCTCAGGCAGAACGAAAAACCCTGGGATCTGGCGACGCTCAAGGAGATGAAGACCCCCGCGGAGGAACTGATCCGCATCCAGCTTTCCAACAACATGAAAGCCTTTTTCCAGGCGCTTTCCCGCATCACGGCAGATCTCACGGATCTGTACGATGATCTGATGTTCTATCTCGGCGCGCTGCGCTATATCCGCCAGATGGAGAAGCTCTCCGTCCCGCTCTGCTATCCCGAGATCCTGCCGGAAGCGGCGCGCGGATTTGACGTACAGGAGATGTACAATCCCATCCTCTGCGTATATAAAAAGTCCGGTACGATCCCGAATGACATCACCTTCAGGGAAGGTGGCGAACTGCTGATCCTCACGGGCATCAACCAGGGCGGCAAAACGACCTTCCTGCGTGCGGTAGGCGTTACGCAGGCCTTCTTCCAGCTGGGCTGGCCCGTCAGCTGCAAAAAAGCTTCCGTCAGCCCGGTGAAAAATATCGTGACCGTTTTCTCCCACGAGGAGAACACGAATCTGCAGCACGGCAAACTCGGTCAGGAGCTGAAGACTGTCCGTGCCGGTCTCGATATCGCGACGGCTGACTCGCTGCTGCTTTGCAACGAGCCCATCACCGGGACGAGCCCCATGGAAAACCTGTATCTTTCCCGCGAGGTGCTCTCCGCCTGCAAGCTGCAGGGATTCCACGGGATCTGGGTCACGCACATCTACGATCTTGCCAGCGGCGCCGCCGATATGAACCGGGATCTTTCCGGCAGTACCATCAGTTCCCTGACAGCCATCGCTGTCGGCAGCGGCGCGGATGTTTCCGCCAGCTATATCATCAAACGCGGTGAGCCCAAGTTCACCAGCTACGCGAAAGAAGTTCTTCGCCGTGAGACCGGCGTCTTCTAAACCGGTCCCGGCGCACGATAAACGCAAAAACTTTGGGAGGTTCTCATCATGAATATCGAAACAAGGATCCTTTCCTCGATGGAGAAAGTTTTCCCCACCAAGGCACCTGCTCCGATGACGCAGCCCATGACCTGCCTTCTCGGAGAGAATTACGCTTTCCAGATCGCGGTCCGTCCGGACGCTCCGTTCACCAGGGGCGCCGGGATCAAGGTATCGGTTCAGTCCGCCCTTTCCGTCAGTTTCAAACAGGTCGGCTATGTGCCCGCGCAGATGCTTTACGTCATCAATAACGACGGCCACTTCCTGACGGATGAACCCGGTATCTTTCCCGATCCCCTCTTCCCTGCCAAAAAGAACGATGTCGCGGGAGACGCCTTTACCGTAGCGGAAGCCTCCGGAGATGAAGTCGGTACGTTCCGCATGGTCTCCAATCAGTGGAACAGCTTTATGGTGGAAGTTCGTCCGGAAAACGTTCCGGCCGGGATCTATCCGATCGATGTGCTTTTCGAAGCCAAAAACATACGTGAGCCGGAAAAGAGCTACAGCTACAAGGTCCATACCGAGATCGAGGTCATTGGCGTGAAGCTTCCCGAGAAGACCTTCAAATATACCAACTGGTTCCACGGCGACTGCCTGGCCGACTATTACCATGTGCCGGTCTTCTCCGAAGAGCACTGGAAAGCCATGAGAGCCCAGATCGAGATGGTCGCCTACTACGGCCAGACCATGATCCTGACGCCAGTTTTCACGCCGCCGCTGGATACCGCGATCGGCTGGGAGCGGACCACGATCCAGCTCGTCGATGTGATCAAAGAGAACGGTCAGTACAGCTTTAACTTCGATAAACTGACCCGTTTCATCGCGATGGCCAAGGAATGCGGGATCAAGTATTTCGAGATCTCCCATCTCTTCACGCAGTGGGGCGGCAAATGCTGTCCGAAGGTCATGGCCACGGTCGACGGAGAATATAAGAAGATCTTCGGCTGGGAACAGGAAGCACTTTCCGATGAATACAAGGAATTCCTGTCCGTTTTCCTGCCGGAGCTCGTGAACTATCTGAATACGAACGGTCTTCAGGACTGCACGTATTTCCATCTGACCGATGAACCGCACGGCGATCATCTGCCGCAGTACATGGCGCTGAAGGAATTCGTGGCTCCCATGATCGATCCCTATCCCATCATGGACGCCATGAGCGACTACAGCTACTTCGAGCAGGGAGTCTGCAAGGTACCGGTCGTCGCGACCTCCGCGCTGGAGCCCTTCCTCACCGGCAAGCGTCCGGATGATTTCTGGGTATACTACTGCATCGGGCAGGGACACAGCAACCTTTCCAACCGCTTTATGGCTATGCCCGGTTACCGCACCAGGATCCTGGGCGTACAGCTGTATCTGGAGAATGTCGCCGGCTTCCTGCAGTGGGGCATGAACTTCTACAATTCCGTTCAGTCCCTGCATCATATCAATCCCTATGCTGTGACCGACGGCGAGGTTTCTTTCCCGGCAGGCGATTCCTTTATCATCTATCCCGGCGAGGACGAGACGGCTGTCGCTTCCCAGCGTCTGGTCATCTTCGGCGAGGCCCTGCAGGATCTGCAGGCGCTGAAGCTTCTGGAGAGCCTGACCAGTCGTGAACATGTCATAGCGCTCATCCAGGAAGATGTGGTGGAACCCATCACCTTCCATGTCTACCCCACCGGTGAAGGCTATATTCTGAACCTCCGTGACAAAGTAAACAAAGAGATCAAACAACTAAGCTGATGCCAGAAAGCTAAACATTTTTCTTGCGCAACCAAAAAGGACCCAAGGCAGTTTTTATCCCGACTTTTGAGGCACCGCCTCAACCCGGAGGGATAAAAACTTCGTCTTGGGTCCTTTGTGTTTTACATTAAAAAGATTTTAGTTTCTCGCTAACACCCGGATATGCGTGCTGCCTTCGACTTTCGACAGACTTTCCACGATATCCTCGATCGTCCAGCTGTCTTCCAGAAGATCGATCGACAGCGTCACGTTTGCGACTCCGCCGATGGGAATCGCCTGATGGATCGTCAGGATATTGACCTTTGCTTTTTCCAGTACCAGCAGGAACTGGGCGAGCACCCCCGGATGATCCTCCAGCTGAGCCGTAAAGGTCACCGTCTTATGGCGAACCATATCGTTGAAGGGCTCGACCACGTCTTTGTACTTGTAGAAAGAACTGCGGCTGATACCGACCATATCCACCGCTTCCTGTACGGTGGCCGCCTTGCCACCCGCGATGAGCTTCTTGGCTTCGATGACCTGTCCGTACACCTCGGGAAGTGCGCTTCGATCGATAATGAAGTATTCCGTCTTCGACATAGAGGGTTACCTCCTGTTAATTTCCGCCGATCGCCTGATCCGCTTCGGAAAGGCGTTCCAGCATCCGGTCGAACCGTTCGTCATCACAGGCGAACCAGACATCGTCTTCCATCTGGATCACATAGTAGAATTCGTTCAGCCGGTAGAAAGTCAGGGTCAGATCCGTTCCGTCCCAGAACTTATAATAGAGCTCGACTTTGTCGCTTTCATCATATTCCGGCGCCTCGCCGCGGATCTCATAGCTGGGGATCAGCTCGATCATCGAGCGGTACAGGGCCTGGAAGATCTCATCCTCGATCAGTTCGTCGTTGACGCGGTAGCTGTAGAGCCTGTCTTCCGCCGTTCCTCCTTCCGGGATATCCGAACGTTTCATCTGGAAGGTGTGCGTCGTATCACCTGTCAGGATATAGCCGGATTCCACGTTCGTGACAGAGTTGATATAGATCAGCTTGTTCACGAAGAAGAAAGGCTCAAAGTAACGGTCAGCCATGCAGGAAGCGTCCACACCAAGCACCAGATTGCTGTCTCCCTCACGGAAATAGATGTACTGGTTCGAATCTCCGTAGGTATAGCCGAAGTAGTAATCGGTCGTGACGTATTCGTAGTTGTCATCCGTATCTCCGGTCCGGGTGATGATCTTTTCATGATACTCCGGTTCATCGCCAAGTCCATACGGGGTGAAATCCTGACAGTCCGCGTCAATGGTCTCGACGATCTCCGGAGTTGTCAGATACTGCAGATAGTTGTACTCCAGGTCGGTACCGACCTGAATGATGGGATTGGTGTAGGGCTGCTTGAACAGGCAGTTCGTCGTGGGGTACATCATGCCGTCCGCCGGCTTGTTGTTCACATCGATACTAGTATCCTTGGAGATCTCGGTAGCGATCCCGTCCTTCTTCTGTACGAAAACATACATCAGGGTGCCGTCGGTATTGTTGATCTCGGTGATCGTCCTTAAGCGGATGCTGTTTTTCGTAAACGAAGAGAACTTGGCGTAGTCCGCGTTGGTCGCGTAGACGGAGTTATCTCCCTCGATCCGGCAGAAGGTATATTCCTTGTCGGATGAAAGGATGCCCACGTAGCAGATCTTCTCCGTCCCGTCCTTGAAATGGACGGTCAGGATGGAGGTCGGTTCCAGCAGACCAAACTCGGCCAAACGGTCCGGATCGGTCACGTCCTCCTCGATGAGCTTATAGGCCGGCAGCAGGGCTGCCATACTTACGATATTCTGATAGGTGTTGATCAGGTGCCAGTCCTCATGTCCCTTGATCACCCACAGCATGGTGTTGGTGGAGTTGTACCCGTTGGGAATGAGCGTGATCAGATCCGTTTGGGTCTTCAGATCGATGGACTCCATATCCTCACGTTCATTCTTCCACAGGTTTTTCAGCACGATCGCGCTGGAAGACTCCTCCGGCTGATTGGCTTCTTTCTGTTTGTTGATGATCGAAACGGCGATCACCGCGCCTGCCAGGATCAGCAGGACGATGATCCCGAGGATCACTTTTTTCTTCATAGACATTACAGGTGTTTCCTCCTGGCCCAGATCACGATACCCGTGACGATGATGGCTGCCGGGATCAGGATGACGAACAGCAGTCCGTACAGCAGGAAGTCAGCCTGTGTCGTTGTGATGTTGGTCGCTTCGATACTCTTGCCGGAGATGTACAGCGAGTCGGAAGTATCCTGCAGATAGTCGAAGATGACTGTCAGCAGACGGTAGTTGCCGGAACGGACCAGCGTGCCGGTACCGGACTCCGGATCGATGAAATCCGAGTTGCCCAGAGCGACGACACGAGTCGCGCCTACGGTACCGTCTTTCTTCGAGACACTCTCCTCCGCCAGCACGCCCAGGTTGAAGGGGCCTTTGAAGTCGCCTTCCTCATAGACGGTGGCATTGTTGGTGCCGCCCTTGAGGATCGCACCTTCCGATGTGGTGGCAAAGGCCGTCAGCTTGATACGGCTGGAGATGTTTTCGCTGGTAGTGATGGCAGCCGGCAGAGGCATCAGGACATAGCTGTTCGTGTCACCGGCCATATATTTGGTGATCTCGCTGTCCGTGGAAAGGATAGGATTGATCACGATCGGGATCTGGTAATAACGGCTGGTGTCGGTTTCCAGCATGGTGCCAACCTGATAACCGAGCCCATAACGGCCCAGCAGTTTCTGGAAGTTAGGCAGTTCCGGCGTGTCATAGGACACCAGGAACAGCATCTTGCCGCCATCTTCCAGGAAATTCAGGAGCGTTTCATATTCGTTGTCGTTGATATCCTGGTAGGGTGCGTTCACAAGGATGACCGTGTAGGCGTCGCCGGGGATCTCGGTAATGTTCTCGTTGACCAGGTTCATGGACTTGACTTCATAGTTCGTATAGCTGAAATAGTCCAGGAATTCGTCTCTGAGCGGCGTCTCGCTGTGGCCTTCCAGCTGATACAGGACCGGCGTGCGGTCCAGGCACACATACTGGATGGCGGAGGTGACGGATTCTTCCGCGGTGAAGCCGGTGATCTCACGGGTCAAATTGGTGGAATCGCCGGTGTCGACGAACATATTGCTGATCGGGATCGTACGGAATTTACCGGTGGTCTCGTTCACGACGATCAGACTTCCGTTATCCAGCGAACTGGAGTTGTCCAGCAGGAACTGGTTGACAAAGGCCGGATCGTTCAGCGGGTCGATCTTTTTGAAGGTGACCTTCGTAGAAAGGTCCGCGTAGGCTTCCATCAGCTTGATAACCATAACGTTGGTGGAGTTGCCTTCGGTGCCCTGATTGTAGAGACCGTAGATCGTAACGTTGTCTTCCAGCTTGTCCAGGGTCTCCATGGTCTGGTCGCCCGGTGTATACAGGTCATTCGCTGTCATGTCCACCCGCAGATGCAGCTGCGAGACCAGGACATTCACAAGGATGAGCGCCACCAGAAGGATCATAGTGGTGATCGTCATATAGCCGCCGTATTTGAGGGATTTCTTTCTTCCCTTGGAGCTTCTGTAACTGAATTTGCTCATGATATCCCCTCCTTAGCTCCAGCGCTTCTTTTCCACTTCCTGATAGGTCAGGAAAAGGAAGAAAACGATGACCGAAAGGAAGAACACCACATGATTCAGCTCGAAGACACCGGTGAAGATGTCGCCGAAGCGTTCAAACACGGAGAATTCCTTCATAATGTTCACAAGCAGTCCGTCAAAAGCCGTCGGGACGATAAAGAACGTCACGAGCAGAATGAGCAAGCTGACGACACCGACGATGCCGGTGATGATGACTTCGTGGATCGCCCGGTAGATCAGGAACAGGATGATGATCAGCGCTACGATCATCGCGCCGAGCGAGAAATAACGGGAGCTCGGGAACACGTTGTAAAGACCGTTGGACAGGTTCATCAGCATAAAGATGACGATCGTGATGACCGCGGCGATCAGCTGGTTTTCCGTCAGGGACGAAATAAACATACCGATCGCGATGAACGCGGTGCCCAGCAGGAAGAACGCCAGATAGCCGCCGAAGGTAAAGGCGGAGTTCATCACGCCTTTGAAATGGATGAGCGTCACCAGCGGCTGGATCAGGGTCAGCAGGATCACGATCAGAAAGACCGCTTCCGCCGCGAAGAATTTACCCAGCACGATGCCGGATGTTTTGACCGGGCTGGTCAGAAGGATCTGGTCGGTCTTGGTCTTCATCTCCTCCGACATGATGCGCATCGTCAAAACAGGGAAGATGAACATGATCAGACCTACGCTGGCGTCGAGGACATAGTAGTAGTCCGCGAACTGATAGTACATGGTATAGACGATATAATAGAAGCTGATGACCAGGAACATCATACCGATGAATACATACCCGATGGGGCCCCTGAAATAGCTTCGCAGTTCTTTTAAGAATACGGCTGTCATCTGCGTCTCGCCTCTCTTTCTCCGGTAACCTGCAGGAAGATGTCTTCCAGGTTGATCTCGTCGGTCCGCATCATATAGATGGGGTAATTCTCCCTGGCACAGAACTGGAAGATCTCTCCGCGCACATCGGTCTCATCGTCCGTCTCGACACGGATATCCACGGTGCCCTCTTCCCGGATCCTTACGATCTCGGCATTCACGACGCCGTCGATATCCTGAATGCCCTGCAGGATCGCGTTCTTCGGTCCCTTGATCCTCAGTTCCAGCTTGTTGATCTGGAGGATGTTGCGGGACAGCGCTTCCGGCGTATCAATGGCAACGATACGGCCGTGATTGATGATGACCAGCTTGTCACAGACCGCCTGCACTTCCTGAAGGATATGAGAACTGAGCAGAATCGTATGTTTCTTGCTGAGGTTCTTGATGAGGTCTCTCACTTCGATGATCTGCTTGGGGTCAAGACCGACCGTAGGCTCGTCGAGGATCAGGACTTCCGGATTGCCTACGAGAGCCTGGGCAAGGCCGACTCTCTGTCGGTAACCTTTGGATAGATTGCGGATGAGGCGTTTGCGGACGTCGGAGATCTTGGTCAGTTTGCAGACCTGCTCGATGGTATCCGGCTTGTTCGCGGCCGGAACGCCTTTCAGATCACAGGCAAAGTCCAGATATTCCTGTACGGTCATGTCCACATACAGCGGAGGAACTTCCGGCAGGTAGCCGATCTTTTTCTTGGCTTCGATGGGATTTTCCAAAACGTCCACACCGCCTACCTTCACTTCTCCTTCCGTTGAGCTCAAATACCCGGTGATGATGTTCATCGTCGTGGATTTGCCGGCGCCGTTCGGCCCCAGAAATCCGACGATCTCACCATCTTCTACGGTAAAGGAAATATCATCCAGCGCCAGATGATCTCCGTACCGTTTGGTCAGATGTTTCACTTCGATCACAGTGAAAAACCTCCTGTTATACAAAATACTCGACTATTATACTTCTCATTTTTGAACAAAGTATGAACGATTTATGAATCCATATGGAAATGTGCGCCTCAGGCGGACATTGCAGCCCGGGAGTTTGACACCTAAAGCATAAAATATGTACCGCTAACCCGCATGGTTAGGGGATTTTTTATGCCAAATTTTGAAATTATATCTTGCGTATTACTATGTATTATGGTATAATAGTGGTATATGGAGGTGTTTTACTA
>JAFZQZ010000008.1 GCA_017620135.1 Bacillota bacterium | reverse complement strand
GGGGAAGAAAAGTTTGAGGATTCCTGCGCGAGCGGGGAGGATCGTTTCAACTGGTATAACGAGATCCGGAAAACGCATCCGGAGTTTCAGAACTGTTCTCCTACGTACAGCTGGCTTTTAGAGTCGCTGAAAGTATGCGGGAAGATCCTCGCCAAGGGAAAACCGGAAAAGATCTCGATCCCGGTCATCCTGTTCCAGGCGTCGGATGACCAGACGGTCCTGGCGGATCCGCAGCAGAAGTTTGTGGATCGTCTGCCGAACGGAAAGCTGGTCCGGATCGAAAACGCCCGTCATGAGATCTACCGTTCCGGAAGTGAGGCGGTCGATGCCTGGTGGGATCAGGTGATCCGGTTTATCGAAGAATGAAAAAGATAAAAAAGAAAGACAATAGGTGAGCCAATGAGCAATGAGAACGAAATCAAGGAAAGAGCCAGAGCAAGAAAGGAACGGATGGCTGCCGCGGAGAAAAAACGCAAACAGCGCGCTGCCAGAAAACGGGCCAAAGTAGGTGATCTGATCTTTTTCCCGCTTTTGATCCTTTACATGGAACTGGTCTTCCACTGGTCCTCCAGAGGGGCGCTCAGCTTTTCGGCCTTTTTGCTGATCCTGCTGTATTCCCTCTTCGTGGGCTGGGTTTTTCTGTATGTTCCGCTTCATCTGATCAAACACGAGAAGGCAAGGAATATCACCGGCGCGGTACTGATCGTGCTGTATTCCCTGCCGTTCCTGATCGAGTATTTTGTTACCAAAGCATTTAAGGTTCCTTACGATATCAAGACGATCGTCAATGGAGCCAAAGGCGTCGCGACCGGGTTTATGGGCGTCACGCTGAAACTCATTTTCAGTTTTTCCGGTCTGTTTACGATCTTCCTGCTGCTGGTCGTTCCGCTGATCGTTTATTTCCACTTTGTCCGCCGCTGGATGAAGAAAGGGAAAGCGGACCTTCGACGTGTGGTCGTCGTGGGTATCTGCGGAATGGTCTTCCTGTGCGTGGCACTGCTCGGCATCGCGTTCAATTCCAAGCTTCGCGGCCTTCACGGGAAACAGTATAATTTCTCGAATTCGGTGGATAACTTCGGCCTTTTGACCGGTATACGGCTGGATCTTCTTCATCTCAACAGCAAGACCGAGTTTACCACCGCGCAGCAAATGACGATCGAGATCGAAGAAACATCTACGACATCGGACAATTCCCAGAACCCGGGAGAAAATTCGGGTGCTTCCGGTGAAACCAGCGAGAACTCCGGTGAAAACTCGGAAGAGAGCAAGAGCGGCGTCGAATCGATCGTGGAAGTAGGAAACCTGATCACCGGATACAGCCGGATGGATATCGATTTCAAGGAACTGGCGGAAAACGCCCGGACACAGCAGCTCGAATCGCTGTGTGAATACGCGGATTCCCAGACGGTTTCACGGAAGAACCAGTTCACCGGGAAATTCGAAGGAAAGAACCTGATCCTGATCTGCGCGGAAGCCTTCAGCGGAGCGATCATTGATCCACAGCTGACCCCGACACTGTACCGCATGGCGACCAAAGGCATCCAGTTTACGGATTTCTATCAGCCTGCCAGTGCCGGAACGACCGGCGGTGAGGTGGAAGTGCTCCTGGGCGTCCTTCCCATGAGCGGCGGCGCGTCCATGACAGACGCTGTCGAGCACAATATGTTCCTGACGATGGGCAACCGGCTGAAAGGGTATTATGGCCTGGCCATGCACGCGAATGACGCGGAGTTCTATGACCGTATCTATACGCATAACGAACTCGGCTATTCCGATGGCTTCAAAGGCTACGGAACAGGTATGGAAGACTATGTGACCAGTCAGTGGCCGCAGAGCGACCTGGAGCTCATCCACAATACGTTCCCGCTCTATGAGGACAAGCAGCCTTTCAACATTTACTATATGTCCGTCAGCGGACACAGCCTGTATGAACCCGGGACCAACGCGATGACCGACAAACACTGGTCTCAGGTGGAAAACCTTCCGTACAGTGAGCTGGTACGCGGATATATCGCCTGCAACCTGGAACTGGAAGACGCAATGACAGATCTGATAGGCATGCTGGAAGAGAAGGGCATTGCCGATGATACCGTCATCGTGATCTGTGCCGATCATTTCCCCTATGGTCTTGATGAGGACGCGGCGATCGAATATTTGTATTATCTGAACGAGCTCTACGGCTTTACCGTAACAAATTATCTGGAACGCGATCAGAACCGTCTGATCATCTGGAGCGGCTGTCTGGAAAAGGAACCGCCGGTCGTCGTTTCCGAGCCTACTTTCTCCCTGGACATCCTTCCGACACTGCTGAACCTCTTCGGATGCGAATGGGATTCGAGACTTCTTCCCGGACGGGACGTCTTCTCTGATGCTCCGGCGTTGGTTTTCAATGTCATGGGTGACTGGAAGACCAAGTACGGTACCTATATCAGCGATACGGATGAGTTTACGCCTTCCGATCCTTCCATCGAGATCCCGGAAGGATATGTCGACAATGTGACGGCTGTCGTCTGGAACAAACTGAATTACTGCCGAGGGATCATCGATTCCGATTTCTACGATTACGTGTACGATAATCTCAAAGAATAGGAGCAACAGTTTCCTGCATAGAAAAAGGCCATCTGGAATACCAGGTGACCTTTTTTGTTTTGTCCGGAATCGATTGATCAGGCATGACCCCAGCCGTAGATGACCAGCCGGTCTTCTTCGGGTCCGATAATATACGGATGATCCAGGAAATATTCTTCCACGACATCCATGGCTTTCGTCGCGACTACCTTGGACCGGCCGTTGGCTTCCACTGCCTCGGGAGGAAGATCCAGGAAATAGAGGATATTCTGGAAGTGATAGTCCTGCATTCCCACACGGAAGATCTGGTCATCCTCGACCGGTTTTCCGTTCATGGAGAGCATCAGAAGCTCATGATCCTCGATCGAGTATTCGGCGTAGAAACCTTCCGAGAACTGATAGTATTCCGTATGATCACCGGTAAAGGCTTCGTCACGGCAGATGAACCGGATGGCATGTTTCAGCTGTGAACCTGTAATATATACCCGGTGAATGGCATCGGAGAAGGGGAAGATCTTGAGAAGGTCCTTATAGGCTACGATGGGACCGAGTTTCGGATCACGGATGCTTCCGGAACCGACGAGCATCAGATCCAGTCCCAGTGTTTTCTTGAAAGCGTCAGCGAAGATCTTTCCAAGCATCGTTTCGCGGTTGCGCTGCGGATGGGTATAGATATCCGCGAAACGGGTCAGGATACGGGAATATTTCTCTTCGGTCTCTCTGTGGAATTTCAGGATGATCTCCTCAAGGGCTTCGTTTCTCGGACAGTTCTCCGGCGTGATCGGGATCAGTTTCCATTCATAGGAATGGATGCTGTTGGTATCGGTATCCACCAGGATATCGAAACGACCGATCTGGTCAGTGCCGGAAGCGGCCTGAACGATGGGAATGCCGTTGACGATCACAGGCTCGCTCAGAAGAGTGTGGCTGTGGCCGCCGATGATGATATCGACGCCGTTTCGCGGATCCAGCATTTCAGCCAGTTTCTTGTCCGATTCGATACCGATATGGGTCAGCAGGACAGTAAAATCGATATCTTCTGTCTGATACGCATTGCAGATCTTGGATACTTCCTGCGCGGCGTCCTCAACATTGACCAGGGAACCGATGACCTTTTCCTGACGGGTCTGGGCGAGCACATCTTCTGTCAGGATCCCGATAAACAGGACTTTCATCCCGCCGATCCGGAAGATCTTGTGAGACTCAAAGAGCCGGGTGTGGTTGAGCGTCAGATACATGTTGGCGTTGATGATGGGGAAAGATGCGCATTTTTCGATAAACAGCAAATGCGAAAGACCATAATCGACTTCGTGGTTTCCGATCGTAACGATATCGGGGGCAAGGATGTTCATGATCTCGATCGTGGAAACGCCCTGATACTCACTGTCGATGAGCGATCCGCGGAACATATCTCCCGCGATGGCGTAGATCACATGATCTTCTTCGCGGCGGACCTTGTCGACATAACCGGAGAGCATGGAGACGCCGCCGACCAGTTTATCATCGATCTGCTCGGTCATGAAGTCTCCGTGAAGATCATTGGAATGGAGCAGTGTCAGTTTTTTGAGCATAGTTTACCTCCAGGGGATGATCGTCATTATCATATCATATTGTATCAGGAAGAGGACTGGTTGAAAAGAGGGATTTTTGTGCCTTGCCAGAAAGCATGTTTTTATGGTATACTATCGTGAACCCATATATATATCGAGAGGTGAGAAAGTTGGTCAATAAAGAAAAGATCATCCTCATGTGCAAGGCGGCCGCCTATGAGTCCGACGGGCTCAGAAACGATGCCTTTGCCAAGAGGTATTACAAACAGGATTATATTGATCTTCAGCGTCTGAAGATGCGTATCTGGACGACAATCTTTTATTTAATCTACTGGGTCTATTATCTGGTGAAGGAATTCTATATCGACGGTGCGAATCTGCTTCACTATAATTACGGAGCCCTGTTTATCAAAGTCTTTTTCTACTATGCGATCCTTCTGATCGCCGTTTCATGGATCGCGGGATTCGTTCACAGTATTCGGTTCGATATCGCGAAAAAGCGTGTCGACGACTACTATGACCTCCTGGCATCCATCAATGATTATAACGTGAGGAAGAAAAAGAAATGAAAGATAATATCCTGAACCGTATCCGAAGCATCATCGCGCTGATCATGCAGCATTCCTCTCTGATCCTGCGCATGCTTGTCAAATTTGCCGCGTTTTTCCTTTTATTCAAAACCATCACGGAGATGAGCTTTTTCCAGCAGACAGGGCTGTTCAATTCCGTCACGATCCAGCTGATTCTCGCGGCCGTCGCGACCGTCCTGCCTAACCGGACAGGCATTCTGATCGCGCTTCTTATCATCATTTACAATGTATATCAGACATCGGTCGTCGGCGCTGTGATCGTCGGACTGATGCTGCTTCTGCTGTATGTGATCACGTCCAATCTTTTCCCGGAATACACCTACCTTCTGGCCGTCGTTCCGGTTTGTATCCATTTTCATATCTATCTGGCTGTACCGCTTTTCGCCGGCCTGTTTATCGGCTTCGCGGCGATCGTTCCGGTCGTGATGGGCGTTCTGATGTACGGTGTGATCGGGATCGTTCCGGCGTTTCTGAATCTTCAGATGGACGGCGCGCTGGATGAGATCCCCAAGCTGATCGCTGACGCGACCAGCAGCGGTGTCAGCACGCTGGCAGGCAATGACGAACTGAAATATCTGATCATTCTTTCCGCTGCCGTGACAGTGCTGATCAGTCTGCTGAAGCTGCTTCGCTTCAACTATTCCCGTTATGTCGCGATCGGTGTTTCCACGATCTTCGGTATAGTCTATATGATGATGGAAATTCAGAAAGGGCATATCCAGGCTGTTCCGTCACAGGCGCTTACCTGGGCGCTGATCACACTGGCCGCCCTGGTATTCCTGGAGTTCATGAAGGTATCGGCGAACTACAAAGAGGCCAGGAGGCTGGAGTTCGAGGATGAGGATTATCTGTATCAGGTGCGGATGATCCCGAAGAATGGTATTTTCGGAAGCCGGAAGAAAGAAATGACGCCCGAGCAGGAAGAGATCCGGGATGTGACAAAACCTGCCGAGGACAAGCCCGTCAGTGCGGAAGACGCGGTACTGGCCGCGGCGGCAGCTGAAACGACCAAGGTTCCTGCCCAGGGACCCAAGAAACGCAGGAAAGCGGCCCAGACGGAGGTCGTCCGCCCCAGTGAGGAGCAGATCCGCGACGCGGAAGAAAAAGCACGACTGGCGGCCGAGAAAGACGCGGCCGCGCTGGAGGGAGAAACGATCAAGTCGGAACCGCTGGATCTGCCTCTTCCAAGTGTCGTTCCAACCGAATTTGATGAGACCCGCAAGGTAGAGGATATTCCTGCTGACGAGACAAAGCAGGTAGAGTTCCAGACACCGGTAAGAAGTGTCCTTGCCGAGGATGAACCGCAGGATCTCTTTGCGGAATTTACAGATAAGAACAGATAAGCTTCGGGTAAGTCCGAACGGAAAGGAGAGCGATGGATTCGATATTATCCGGGTTTTTTCCTGATGGTACCAGTATTTCCAGCCTGATGCCGGCTTTTCGGTTCACGGATGTCCTTGACATCATCGGAGTCGCGATCCTGATCTATCTTTTGATCAGCTGGGTCAGAAAGACCCGTGCCTGGGTCCTTTTCAAGGGTATTCTGTTTGTACTGGTCATCTGGCTCGTCGCTGTCATCTTCAGTCTGAACATGATGATGTGGATATTCCAGAATGTGTTCAACATAGGAATTCTGGCGATCGTGATCATCTTCCAGCCTGAACTTCGGCGCGCGCTGGAGAAGCTGGGCACCAACAATGTCCTGACACGAATGTTGTCTGTGGGAACAGGCAATACAGTCAACGAGAGGACAGCCGAGAGCATTACCAGAGCCATGGTCTCCATGGCGGAAGTAAAAACCGGCGCGCTGATCTGTGTCGAACGACAGGTGGCGCTTGGTGAATATGAGCAGACAGGTATTCCTCTGAACGCGGATGTTTCTTCTCAGCTGCTCATCAACATTTTCGAGAAAAACACACCGCTTCATGACGGTGCCGTCATCATCAGGCAGAACCGGGTCCTGGCAGCCACATGTTATCTGCCGCTTTCGGATGATAACGATATCAGCAAGGAACTGGGAACCAGACATCGCGCGGCATTGGGCCTTTCTGAAGTGTCCGACGCGAAGGTGTTCATCGTTTCTGAGGAGACCGGCGCCATGTCCATGGCGGTAGGAGGTCAGATCTATCGTAACATTTCCGCTGACCGGATCAAAAAGGAACTTCTCGGGGTAGGCCCGGAAGACCGTCAGAGAGTCGGAAACAGCGGCGTCGGGAACCTGAGAGAGCGGCTGGGACTGAAACGTTCCTCGGGAAAGGAGGAGTAAGCCATGAAAGAATTCATCCATAAATGGATTACTCAGAATATCGGACTGAAGATCCTTTCTCTTTTCATCGCGATCCTCCTCTGGTTTATCTTCACGAACCTGGAAGATCCGCTTTCGACCGCTTATTTCGAAGTTCCGGTCGAAGTACAGCATCTGTCTGAGTATCGTGAGCAGAACCGCTTTATCGAGATCGAAGGGGAGCAGGATCTGGATAATCTCAAGGTCAACGTCTACTACCGGGGCCGTACGTCTGAGGTGGAAGCGCTGAAAAACCGGAACCCCTCGGCGTTTCTTCGCGCGTATATCGATCTGTATGAGATCGATCCGGAAGATCCGAATCGTCTGATGATCCATTATGAGGTCATCGATCGTACGCTCAAGGGAGAACTGTACAGCTATCGGAACAAGTCATACTACAGTGTGGACGTAGAAGACTATATTACCGTCGAGATCGATATTCGCTATGAGATCACCGGTGATCCGGAAGTAGGCTATATGTATCTTCCCGATGATCCGGACATTCAGCTTTCTCCCAAGACGATCACGCTGACAGGTCCTTCAGAGCAGGTGTCGGCTGTCAGTTATGCCTTCGTTCAGGTCAATCTGGATGGTGAAAGTTCCAATGCCAGCAAGATCGGTGAAGCGATCCTGAAGGATGAGAACGGACAGGATGTCAGTTATTCGCGTGACGTGATCCGTACATCGGTCAATGACGTCAGCGTATATATTCCCATCTATACCTATAAGACCGTAAAGGTCCAGCCTTTCCTGACAGGTGAGGTACAGGAAGGTTATGAATACGCGAACGATCTGCGGCAGGATATCGAGTTGGTCGATATCTATGGACAGGAAAGTATTCTGAATAAGATCAATAATATTTCCCTGCCGGAGATCGATCTTTCTGAGATCACGGGACCCTACGCCAAACGGTTTTATCTGCAGCGGATCCTGGCGGATGCTTTCGGAGAGAACGCCGTCCGTCTGATGAGCGGCAGTTCTCCGACCGTGACAGTCCAGCTGACAGTGGAAAAACAGGAAGAGAAGACGATCCGGTTCCCGACCAGTAAGATCAGTGTATTCGGTGTCAGCAGCGAATTCGAGTACGCTTTTGAGAGTGAAGAATTTGAGATCGTTCTTTACGGGCTGCCGGCCAATCTCGAAGCGTTCGATGAATCTTTACTCGTTGCCTCGGTTCGGATCAAGACGGCCGATCTGACACCCGGAACTCACTCCATAGCAATTGATCTGACCGGTCTTGGTCAGGTGAAGGCAAAAGAAGCCAGAACCAACATTATCATCAAGGCAAAAGTCAATGAAGAATCAGAAAGTCAGCCAACAACAAGTGAAGAGCCGTCCCCGTAAAGGATGGCTCTTTCTTTTCGGAATCAGCCTGCTCTTAGTTTTTGCTCTGTCAGGCTGCGAGGCAAAGGACGATCAGACAGCCTCGTCAGGGGAACAGACGATATTGATCGAAGAGCCTGCCGAGAAAAAAGATGAGACCTCATCTGATGAGCTTTCATCTGAAAACAGGGAAAGTTCGGTCGAAATATCTTCGGAAGAAGGATCTTCCGTGCCGGTAGAAAATTCCTTTACGCTTGTCGTGCAGCCGGGAGAGTACCTGATCCGTATTCTGGAGGATCTCTCTGTCAACCTGAATGAGAGAGGACATGAGACAGAGGTTTCGGAACTGCTGGGCCTGATCGATAAGATTCGGGAAGAAGGAGATGGCCTTTTTTTCCAGAAAGCGGAAGATCTTTCTATGACCGCTTTTTCCGCGGAAGGATATATCGCGCCGGGTGAATATCGTTTTACAGGAGAAGAGACGGAGGAAGAGATCCTTCTTTCACTCCTGTCCTCATGGGATCAGATCCTTTCAGCGAATGTCCTGACAGAGATCGATAAGCAGGACCTGTCTTTTCACGAGATCCTTACCGCTGCTTCCATTATCGAGTTCGAAAGCTCCAGGACGAAGGATGATTCGGTCAAGGCACTTGTCAGCAGCGTTATTTTCAACCGGCTCTCATCGGAAACGCCGCTGCAGATGGATGTCACCGTTTTTTATCTGGAGGAAGGGCTTTCTCCTTACCGGGATCCTTCCGACTATGAATGGATCTACGACACATACGAGGCGGAAGCGCTTCCGCCCGGACCGATCTGTTCACCGTCCGAAGCCAGTATCCTGGCGGCTTTATGGCCGGCGGATACAGATTATTATTTCTTTATCTATGATGAAGAAGGGAACTATTATTTCGCGTCAGATTATGAGACGCATCTCGAGAATGTGGAAACCTATCTGGGTGACTGATACACAAGGGAGAGAGAATGGCTAGATTTTTTACCAAAAAGGCGCTGGAGGATGTCCGAAACCGCTGGGGCAAAGAAGATGAAGTACAGCCGGTCGAATTTCAGGATACGGAGGATTTCTTCGTCCGTATGATGCGGAAGTCCGACTGGATCCTGGACGATCAGACATGGAACGATCTGGATATGAACCGGAATTATCTGAAGATGAACCGGACCTATTCGATGCCCGGGCAGCAGTGTCTCTACAATATGCTCCGGATCCTTCAGTTCGATGAGGAAGAGCTGAAACGGAGAAACCGGGTGATCGAGTTTTACCGGATGAACAAGGAAAAGAGAGAACAGGTGCAGTGTCTTCTTCGGTATCTCGGGAAAGACCAGTATGATTCGGCAGCCGGCCTTCTGTACAAGGATATCCCGGAACTGCCCAGGATCCGCGGATGGGTCATTCCGGCTACGATCGGCATGATCGCGTCGTTCTTTACGATCCCTTTCTGGGGCGTGCGCGGTGTTCTGATGGTCGTCGTGTTTTTCCTGATCAATATGCTGATCAATCATCTGATGAATAAAGCCACGGAGCAGGCGCTTCCGGGGATCCGGTATCTGTCCAGGATGCTGGTCGTGGCCCGGGAGATCAAAAAGCTGGATATTCCGGAACTGTCCGATTATAACGAATTCTTCGACAAGGTAGTGGATAAATGCGGTGCGATCATGCGGAAAAACCGGTCTCTGGGCGCTACCGGGTCTCAGGACCTGATGGGTATCGTGACATATTTAAACATCATGTTCCTGGTGGAAGCCAGGGCATACCTTAGATGTATGGTCGATATCCGTGAGTCCGCGTCGGCGCTTCGCACGCTGTACCGTAAGATAGGCGAACTTGACGCGCTTCAGTCCATGGCTTCCGTCAAGCGAGGACTTCGTCATGTCACCAGGCCGGTCTTTACAGAGAAAAAGAATTATCTGAAGGCGGAGCAAATCGGCTATCCCATGCTGGTCGGCGCTGTCTGCAACGATATCACGATCGATCAGCGCAACATGGTCCTTACCGGGTCGAACATGTCCGGTAAATCGACTTTCCTTCGCACGCTTGGCGTTAACGCCATTCTGGCTCAGACATTCGACATGGTCATGGCCAAATCCTATGAAGCGTCGATGTTTTCCGTGATGACGTCCATCAGTCCGAGTGATGATCTGGCGGAAGGGACCAGCTATTATATGGCGGAAGCGAAAGCCCTTCAGCGGATGCTTGGCGCACTTTCGGATGAGATCCCCAGCCTGCTTCTTATCGATGAGATCTTTCGCGGCACCAATCCGACGGAAAGAGTCGCGGCAGCTTCCAGTTTGCTGAAATATCTGTCGGACAAGAACTGCATGATCATCGTAGCGACACACGATATCGAGATCACGGAAGAAGTCGAAGAGCAGTACGATAAGTATCATTTCGAGGAGAAAGTGACCAAAGATGCTCTGGAATTCGATTATCTGCTGAAACCCGGCGTTCTGAAGAAGCCCAACGGTATCCGGATCCTGGAATATCTGGGTTATCCCGAAGAGATCATCGAGGACGCGTTGGATCATGTGAAAAACCAGTTCCCAGTAGAGGTAAACGATGATTAATGAGCGGATCTCGATTCGGGAACTGATCGAATTCGTGCTTCGCTCCGGAGATATCACGAGCGGCCTTTCCGGCGGGATCAAAGCCAATGAGCGGGCGCTGATCGGTACCAGACTGCATCAGAAACTGCAAAAGCAGGAAATGAAGCGGGATGAAAGTTACCGGAAAGAAGTCCCGCTTCAGACCCTGATCGAATATCCTTTCGGCTCGGTGCTGGCCGAAGGCCGGGCTGACGGAATCTTTACCGATCCGGACGGGATTACGGTGATCGACGAGATCAAGTCGACGGCAAGGGATCTATCCCAGATCGATCTTTCCACCTATCCGCTTCATCTGGCACAGGCGGAGTGCTATGCCTATCTGTATCTTAAAGACAGGGAAGAAGAAAAGATCCGGATCCGGATCACGTATGTCCATATCGAGACAGAAGAAGTACTTTATCTGGAGAAAGATTTCGAAAAAACGGAAGTCGTCAGCTTCTGGGAAGAAGTCGTCCGGCTGTACGAACCATGGGTCCGTTTTGAGAGCGAGTGGAGAGAAAAAAGGAATCAGAGTCTTTCGTCTCTGGCTTTTCCTTTTCCGGATTTCCGTCCCGGTCAGCGTGCCATGGCTGCCTGTGTTTACCGAACGATCGAAAACGGTGAAATGATCTTCCTCAAAGCGCCGACAGGGATCGGAAAGACGCTTTCCACGCTGTATCCTTCCCTGATCAGCATGGGAGAGAAAAAGACCGGAAAGATCTTTTATCTGACCGCGAAGGGCGTGACGAAGGAAGCAGCGCTGCAGGCGGCGAGGATCCTGCGGGACAAGTCGGGGATGACGGCGAAAACGGTGGTCATCACCGCGAAGGATAAGATCTGTCCACTTGATGAGCGCCGCTGTGACCCGGAGATCTGTCCTTTTGCCAGGGGCCATTTCGATCGTGTGAACGACGCGCTGTATGAAGCGATCACACAGTATGATGATCTGGATGATGCCGTATTTCTTGAGATCAGCAGGAAGCATCAGGTGTGTCCCTTTGAACTGTCGCTGGACGCGGCACTGTTTTCCGATCTGATCATCTGTGATTATAATTATGTCTTTGATCCGTCAGCGAGTCTGAAACGGTTTTTCGCGGAAGGAAAGACGGATCATGTCCTGTTGATCGATGAGGCGCACAACCTGGTCGACCGTGCGAGAGAGATGTTCAGCGCGGATCTATCCAAAGAGGAACTGCTGGAACTCAGGCGCGCTCTCTGTAAAGAGTCGATGCTGTATCAGCCGATCTCGAGGGTAAATAAGCTCTTTCTGGAGATCTCAAAAAAGATCCCTGAAAAAACCGGCATTCTGATGAAAGAAGAAGTCGGTTCCGACCAGGAACAGGCACTGTATTATGCTATCCTGAGCATGTCGGATAAAATGAGCGAAGCGCTGGAAGGTGAGATGTCACCGGAATCGAAAGAGCTTCTGCTGCAGACGTATTTCCGGGTGCTGAGCCTTCTGCATACCTGGGATAAACTGGATCCGGGCTACGCGTTCTACTTTGAGAAGAAGAACACGGACCTGGTCTTTCACCTGTCCTCGATCGATCCGGCAGTCCCACTCAGAGCGGTGTTTGAAAATGTGAAAAGTGCGGTGCTTTTTTCCGCTACCCTGACACCGGCCGATTATTTCAAACGGCTGCTGGGAGGAAATGAGGATACGCAGGCGATCGGACTTCCTTCGCCGTTCCCGAGGGAAAACCGGAAAGTCCTGATCGCGCCGCTTCGGATGACCTACCAGGTGAGAAGAAATCAGATCCCGGCTGTATGCCGTCTGATCTACCGGATGACAGAGGCCAGGAGCGGGCATTATCTTGTTTTCTTCCCTTCTTTCGCCTTTATGGAAGAGGTCGTGGAAGCCTATACCGATCTGTATCCGCTGGAAAAAGTCATGGTACAGTCCAGAGAAATGGAAGAGAAGGAGAGACAGGAATTTCTCCGTGCCATGCGGGATACAAAAAGTCCGGTCACGGCTTTCTGCGTTCTCGGCGGTGTCTTTTCGGAGGGGATCGATCTGGTAGGAGATCAGCTGATCGGCACGGCGATCGTGACGGTCGGTCTTCCCCAGGTAGGGACCGAACGGAATCTGATCAAAGAACACCTGGACCATATGGAAGATGAAACCGTCCGGGGTCACGGGTTTGAATTTGCCTACCTCTATCCGGGATTCGGGAAGATCCTGCAGGCGGCAGGCCGGGTCCACCGAACCAGCAGCGACAGAGGCGTTATCCTTCTGATCGATGAACGCTTCACCCGGCCGGAATATCACCGGCTTTTCCCGGAAGAATACGCGGAGGCAGAAATCGTCGACGAAAGAACGATCCGGGAGAAATTAGAAAAATTTTGGAAAGGAACCGTATAGAACATGCGATTTTGTGCCATCTCCAGTGGCAGCAGCGGGAACTGTACGTTTATAGAAACAGGCGAGCACCGACTGCTGATCGATGTCGGTCTGTCCGCGAAGACGATCGAAGGGATGCTGAAAGCGAAGAAGATCGATCCGGCTACGATCACGGCGATCTTTGTCACCCATGAGCATTCCGATCATATCCGCGGAGTCGGTGTGTGGGCCAGAAGATACCGTATTCCGGTCATGGCGACTGCGGGAACGTGGAAGGGCATGGAAAAGTCGATCGGCGATATCCCGGGAGAATTCCGGGTCGAGATCATTTCCGGCAAAGGGTACCGGATGGGCGATCTTCGGATCGAAGCGATCCCTACCTGCCACGACGCCAACGATCCCTGCGCCTATACCGTGGAGAGCGGCGGAAGAAAGGCCAGTGTCATTACGGATACGGGCATGATCACTCCCCTGATGGTCCGGCACCTCTGTGAATCGGACATTGCGATCATTGAGAGCAACCATGATATCAATATGCTGATGACCGGATCGTATCCGCTGGCTTTAAAACGCCGTATCCGCAGCAATCTCGGACATCTGTCCAACGAAGACTGCGGCAATCTTCTCGCGGACGTCCGGTCCGTCAATCCCAACGCTACCTTTCTGCTGGGACATCTTTCGGAAGAGAATAACCGGCCCAACCTGGCTCTTTCGACAGTCTGCGGCATGGTAGCGCAAAGACTGGGCAAAAGCGGTCCCATCGATCTGACAGCCAGAGAACAGTCTACAGACATCTACATGATATAATAAGAGGAGGACGTTATGATAAAGTATGCGATCATAGGGACGGGCTGGATCACGGTATCGATGATCCGGGGGATCCATGATGTCTGTCCGCAGAAGATGAGCCTTGGCGGCGTCTATTCCAGATCCGAAGATCAGGCAATGAAATTCATCGCGCAGCTGAAAGAATGCGGCGCAGTACCGGAAGATCATTCGATCAGGATCTTTACGGATCTGGACCGACTGGCGGAGGATCCGGAGATACAGGCGGTTTATATCGCCAGTCCGAACAGGTTTCACTATGAGCAAAGCGAAAAGATGCTTCTTGCCGGTAAACACGTCCTTTGCGAAAAACCGATCGCGCTGAAGGAAGAGAATCTTGCAAGACTGATCGAACTTGCCGAGAAAAAGCGTCTGATCTATCTGGAAGCGATCATGATGCTGCACCAGCCACAGCTTGAAAAGCTGAAGGAAGCGGCCGGCAAACTGGGGAACATTTTTACGGCGCATATCGATTTTTCCCAGCTTTCCTCCAAATATCCCGCTTATCTCGCGGGGAAGAACCCGAATATTTTCAATCCGGCTTTCGGGACCGGCGCGTTTGAAGATCTGGGGATCTATGGGATCTATTTTATCCTGGAAATGTTCGGTTATCCCGAGAAAGCGCTTATGAAAAGCCGCTTCTTGGAATCCAGCGCTGACCGGTCCGGGGAAGCGCTGCTTTGCTACCCCGATAAAGACGTGACTTTTTCTTTCAGCAAGGTCGGACAAAACCGCAGCTGTTCGCAGATCATCGGCGACGAGGCTACACTGGCGATCGAGTCGATCTCCCAGTTGACCGGTATCACGCTTTTTGCCCGGGACGGCAGCAAGGAAGAGATATACGGCGAGGAAAGCAAGCCGGTCCTTATGGGACGAGAAGCCGATACGTTCGCGGATCTGATCAGCGGGGCACTGCCTCTTTCACGCATGAGAGAGCTTCAGGAAAAAGCCCTGAAAGTCTGCAGGCTGATGGAAGAGATGCGAAAGACCGCCGGGATTTCGTTCCCGTTCGAAGAAGGAGAAAACAATGCCGTTTGACGGATTTTCAGCCCATCAAGTGGCGGCGGAACTGAAGGATCTTCTTGTGGGCGGCCGGATCGATAAGATCTATCAGCCGGAGGCGGATCAGATCGTCCTTAATATCCGTTCCAAAGGCAGCCTGTATCATCTGCTTCTGTGCGCCGCGGCATCTGGCGCCAGATTCCAGCTGACACAGAAAAAACAGGAAACTCCGCTTTCTCCTCCCATGTTCTGTATGCTGCTTCGCAAGCACCTGGGCAGTGGAAAGATCACAGATATTCAGCAGATCCGTTTCGACCGGATCCTTGAGATCGATCTGGAGGCGATGGATGAGCTGGGCGATCTGAAGAAGAAATCACTCATTCTGGAAGTGATGGGCAAGCATTCCAACCTGATCCTCGTCGATGAGGATCTTCATATCATCGATTCGATCCGTCACGTGAATCCGCTGATGAGTTCCGTACGACAGATCGGGCCGGGTCTAACCTATACCTGGCCAACACATAACGAGAAGACGGATCCATTACTGTTTATCCGCGAAGCGGAAGGCTTATCCGCGGATGAAGTGATCCTTGAACTGGATCGGCGGATGGTTCCCGGACCTATGCTGAAAGCGGTATATACCTCCTTTCACGGGTTCAGTCCGTTTTCCTCGCGAGAGCTTCTTTTCCGCGGCAAAGTCGAGGAGAAAGAGGTTTTTTCCGAGCTTTCGGATGAAAGGAAATACGGATTTTATCAGGCACTCGTCCGGCTGATCGAAGAGCTGGAGAAGGCAAGCGGGCCCTACAGTCTCTATATCACAGAGGAGGGTATCCCGTTCGATTTTTCTGTCATTCCCTATCAGTGTATGACCGGAGTGAATGTCAGAAGTTATACAGCGCTTGACCTTCTGCTGGATGATTATTTCGCCAGGATCCAGAAAACGGATGTCCTGAAACAGAAGGCACAGGATCTTCGGCATCTGCTTTCCACGAATCTCGACCGGGTCCGCAAAAAGCTGATCCTTCAGGAAAAAACGATGGAGGACACGAAAAACAGAGAAGAAGACCGGATCATGGCGGATCTGATCACCGCGAATGTATATCAGCTGAAGGAAGGCATGACTTCCTGCGATCTGCCGAACTACTACGAGGAGGAGATGCCGCTGATGCACATCCAGCTGGATCCGCATCTTAATCCCGCGCAGAACGCGCAGAAATACTATCGGCGATATAACAAGCTGAAACGGACAGAGGAAGCGCTGAAAAGCCAGATGGAAGCTTCCGCCGAGGAAAAGTCATATCTGGAGAGCGTCCTTGCCGCGCTGGATCTTTCAGACTGCGAACAGGATCTGATGGATCTCAGGGAAGAACTGAGCGCGAACGGATATCTGAAGAAGACAGTCAAAGGAAAAAAGAATCTTCAGAAATCGAAACCGATCGGATTTGTTACAGAAGAGGGCGTCAGAGGATATATCGGCAAAAACAACATACAAAACGACTATCTGACATTTCGTCTGGCCAGACCAAGGGATGAATGGTTTCATGCGAAGAACATTCCCGGATCGCACGTGATCCTTCTGGTACAGGATCTCGTATTCGGAAAGGATTATACGAACCTGAGCCTGCTTCAGGCGGCAGCGGAGGCAGCGCTGCACTGCGGGTCAGGAGAGGAAAACCGGGTCACGGTAGATCATACCCGGGTCATGTACGTGAAGAAACCCTCCGGAGAGAGACCCGGTTTTGTCCGTTATACTCACGAGCAGTCCATCGAGGTCCCGGCGGAGGAAATTAAGAAGGCGGAAAAATACGTTTCAAAATCATGACAATTTTTTAGAAAAGTATTGATTATGGAGAAATAATGTGTTATACTTTTGTAACAAATCCGTAATAATTATCTTTTTCGAGGAGTTGATATAGATGAAACGATATTTGATGATCGCCCTGGTGCTGCTTTTGTCATGCGGCCTTGTGGGCTACGGGAACTGGCTTCCCGTGAAAAGCCAGACAGGATCAGCCCAGGATACGGCTGTACCGGTTATAGAGGAGACTATGAAGGAAACTCCCGCGCCTGAAACAAGCTCTCTGGCACTGAGCGCGCTCAGCGCGATTCCTTCCGTCCAGTCGACATCCTTTGAGAGCGTAGGAGCGGCATCCTCGATCCGTGATATCGTTGAGCCTGTTGTCAATTATATGGAAGATGAAGTTCAAAAAGCGGAAGAAGAAAAAGCCGCTGAAGAACTGGAACGGGAAAACCGCGATGAATCCCAGAGAGTCTATTCGACAGCCGTGATCGGTTCGGTCACAGCGGTCGAGGATATGGCGATCGCGACCAGTGCGCCGCTGGATATGAGCACGGTGCTTCTTTCCACTACGGATGCTTCCGGTAACAGAGCCTTTATATTCAATGAAGACGGTATGATGAAGATCTGGCGGGAAGAGATGGTCAATCCGGCCACCAGCCAGAATGCGGAAGAATCCGGAGAGAAAGAAGAACAGTCAGAGAGCCTGACCGGAAGCCTGGAAGCAAAGACCGAAGAGGAATCCTCCGAGGATGAGTCCTATGAAGAAGAATCCTATGAAGAAGAGACCTACGAGGAAGAATCTTCTGAAGAAGATACATATGTAGAAGAATCTTATGAAGAGGAATCTTCTGAAGAATCACAGGAAGAGGAAGAATCATCGGAAGAGGAATCTTCGGAAGACGAAGAAGAATCAGAAGAAAGCAGTTCGGAAGACGAAGAGGAATCGGAAGAAAGCAGCGCAGAAGATGAAGAGGATTCCGAGGATGAGGATTCCGAAAATGATGAAGATTCCGAAGAAGATTCTGAAGACGAAGAGGACAGTGTTCCGACCTATAACATCCCGTCAGACGGCGATTACTACTATGATTATTCCTGGGAGATCTTCAGCAAGACGAATGCCCTGAGAGAATCTCTGGGTATCGCGCCTCTTTCCTGGTCCGACGATCTGGCCTCCTTCGCGGCGATCCGCGCGCAGGAGATCACGGTTTCCTTCTCTCATTACCGTCCGGGCGGCGGACACTACAGCAACTACGGCCCCGAGCATGAGAATATCGCCTGGGGTTATCCCACGGTCGATGCTGTTTTCGAGGGATGGTACACCTCTTATGACCATTATAATAACCTGACCGATCCTACGATGACCAGTGTAGGTATTTCCAGTTATTGTTATGAAGGGATCATGTACTGGGTCATGAGTTTCTGGTAATACGCAAATTAAACAAACCAAAAAGAGCATCCTGACCTTCGAGAGGGATGCTCTTTTGCAAATGAAAAGGAATTTATATGAGACTGTCCGTTATCACCGATGAATTCACCCAGGATCTTTCCGAAGCGATCAGGTTCGCAAAAGAATATGACCTGGATGCGCTGGAACTTAGAACGATCGATGATCTTCCGATCGAGCAGCTGTCAGAAAACAGACTGTGCGAGATAGGAAGTTTGATCCATGAGGCCGGCCTAAGCGTATGCAACTTAGCGGGTTCGTTCGGTAAATGTCTGTATCGTGACCGTGAAAACGAAAAAGAAAAGCTTGAAAAACTGATCCGTGCGGCGAAAATCCTGGACGTCTCCTATATACGGGGATTTGGTTTCTTCTCTGAGGATGGACCTTCCATCGAAGAGGCCGCGAAAGCTTTGGTTGACCCGGTCAAAAGACTGGAGCAGGAAGGCATTACGCTTCTTCTGGAAGCTGATCCGTCCGTGACAACGACGAACCACCGCGCGCTCCGAAAGTTGATCGAACGGATCGACCGGCCGAATGTCGGCGCGATCTATGATCCGGGCAATGATATCTGGGACCCTCAGGGGGAAAAACCTTTCCCCGACGGATGGAATGAAGTGAAAACTTCTACCCGGCATATCCATATCAAGGATGCCCGGATGACGAAGGACGGAGCACAGGCTGTAAAGGTCGGCAGCGGAGAGGTCGACTTTCCTTCGATACTGAAAGCGGTCAGGGATTCCGGTTATGAGGGTTTCCTTTCCCTGGAAACACATTACCGGGTACAGGGCGATCTTTCGGAAGAGCAAATGAAAACTCCCGGTGGCGCCGCGTTCTCGTCAGGAGGATGGCAGGCGTGCCGGGAGAGTATGGAAGCACTGAAGAACTTTCTGAAAATAACCGAATGACATCAGTCGGCTTCCCGGATGGGAAGCCCTTTTTTTGTAAAATATTCGGGAACTTTACTGTCCCAGACGCGTTCCGGGTTTTTATCCATGCTGAACGTACGATTGGCGACGCCGGTTATGAGTGTCAGACGGGGAGCAGCCTTACCGCTTTCATCCACTGTCTCAAACCGGATATTGAGCTGATAGGATTCCACCGAGTCGGAGACGACGTCCTTCATCCGCTGGGGAGGGATCGCCATAGTCATATGGATGAAGGTGGGCGTACTGCCTCCCTGGATCAGCAGCTTGACCTTTGACTGGATCTCATCCCAGTGGATGTATTCGGTCTGGTCTTGCCGTTCGGATTCCGGCAGGTAAGACAGATTTCTTTTTCCGTCCAGATGGATCCGTACGATCAGTCCCATATCCAGGGAACGGAACTCCCAGTCCTTAAACAGCGTTCCGGACAACAGGCCGGACATAAAGGCTTTGATATCGCCGATAAGAAATGCTTTCATAAACAACTCCTGGAATGTATCTTTACAGGCCGGAAAGATAAGCCTCACAGGCTTTCATTCCGTCCATGGCGGCGGACATGATGCCGCCGGCATAACCGGCACCTTCGCCGATCGGATAAAGACCTCTGACGAGAGCGCTTTGATAGTTCTCCCCGCGGAGGATCCGTACAGGGGAGGAACTGCGGGACTCCACGCCGGTAAGGATCGCGTCCGGCCGGTCGAATCCGGAGAGCTTTTCTCCGAAAGCTTTGATCCCTTCTTCCAACGGGCCGGTCAGATACCCGGGCAGAAGTTCATGCAGATCGCTCTGCCGGACCGGACCGGTGTAAGAAGGATGAACATCCCCCAATGGAGAGATATGATCTTTGTGAGAGAGAAAATCGTCCACACGCTGGATAGGGGCAGAGTAGTCATTTCCACCAAGGCGGTACGCGGTCTTTTCCAGGTGCTGCTGGAACCGGATCCCGGCAAGCTGCGGCTCGTCTGACTGTTCAAACGGACGGTAATCGTCCGGCGTGACCGTCACCAGAAGCGCGCAGTTGCTGTTTTCCTCATCACGGGCATAGTTGCTCATTCCGTTAGTAACGATCGTTTCTTTTTCTGAGGCAGCCGCGACGACGAATCCGCCCGGACACATACAGAAGGTATAGACACCTCGTCCGGAAGAGGAATGATGGGTCAGTTTATAGCTGGCAGCCCCAAGAGATGGATGTTCGGCGTATTCCCGATACTGGGATCGATCGATCATCTGTCTCGGATGTTCGATCCGAAGACCGACAGCAAAAGGCTTGGCTTCCAGGGGGATGCGGTGTGCGAGCAGCATCCGGAAAGTATCGCGGGCACTGTGTCCGATCCCGAGAAAAACGGTATCCGTCTCGATCAGTCGTTTGCCGTTGCGGTCTTCCACGATGATCCCGGTCAGTCTTGTCTGATCCTCAGACAGGACCAGATCTGTCATCCGGGTCTCAAACAGAACTTCCGCGCCGTTTCGAATCATTTCCTCACGAAGAACGCGGACGACCTGCTGCAGGCGGTCTGTCCCGATATGAGGCTTAGCATCGTAAAGAATGGTCTCCGGCGCGCCGGCCTGTACCATTTCCTCCAGAACGAACCTTCCCCGGTGGGAAGTATCCTTGACGAGGGTGTTGACTTTTCCGTCCGAGAAAGTTCCTGCTCCGCCTTCGCCAAACTGTACGTTGGATTCGGGATCCAGAATACGGTCTTTGAAGAAGCGCAATGTGTCTTCCTTTCTTTCCTCCACCCGTCTTCCGCGCTCGATCAGCACAGGACAAAGTCCGGCCCTGCTAAGCAAAAGCCCGGCGAAAATACCGGCGGGGCCGAGACCCACCACGACAGGACGAAGAGAAGGAGCACGCGATGGAGCTGGCGGACGATAGGAAGGGACATTCTCAAGGCGCTGCCATTTTTTGTGGCGCTGCATACCACGCGCGAATACCTTTTCTTCCTTCGCAACCGTCACATCGACAGTGTAAAGAAATGTAAACGCGTGAGAACGTCTGGCATCAAGGCTTCGATGACGGATGACGAAACTGAAAGGGTGCTGATCACTGATGGACAGCTCCCTTCGAATGGCTTGTTTCAGGCCTTCCTCGTCTTCTCCGACGGGAAGCCGCAAGTCGGATATACGTATCATTTGAACTCCATTCATTCAATAATAACTCATATAGTATAGCGCGTCCGGCTTTACATTTAAAGAGGAAATATGCTAAAATATAACCGCAAATTTTGCCTGATCGGAAGGAAATGAATATGAACAGTATGACAGGTTTCGGCCGCGGAGAAGCGGAGAAAGACGGATTCAGCTTTATAGTGGAACTAAAGTCCGTTAACCATCGCTATCTGGAAAGCAGTATACGGATCCATCATTCGCTTTCTGTACTGGAAGCGGATATTCGCCGCGTCCTGAAGGACAGGTTATCGCGCGGAAAAGTCGATGTTTTCGTTTCCTATCAGAATCACAGTGACGCGCAGGGACAGATCTGGCTGAACCGGGCCAATCTGGAAGGTTATCTGAAGGCACTTTCCGAGGCGTCGGAACAGTATCAGCTCGAGAATGACCTGAAGCTTTCCTCCGTGCTTTCTCTGCCGGACGTTCTGGAAGTGGATAAAGCCTCGTGGGATCCGGAAGAGCTGAGACCCATCCTGATGGATGCTCTGGACCAGGCGCTCGTCGGACTGATCCGGATGCGGGAAGAGGAAGGACTGAATATCCGCCGGGATTTCGAAGAAAAACTGGACGAACTTGCCGGATGTGTCGAACAGGTCGCAGAAAGAGCACCGGAAGTGGTCAGAAGTTATCAGGAAAAACTCTATCAGCGGATGCAGGAATATGTGGATGAGACCAAGGTCCCCAAACTGGATGAGGGCAGACTGGAGACCGAGATCACGATCTTCGCCGATCGCTGCTGCATCGATGAGGAGATCACCCGGCTGAGAAGCCATATCTCCCAGTACAGGAAGATCATCGCGTCAAAAGAAGCCGTCGGACGCAAACTGGATTTCCTTACACAGGAACTGAACCGCGAGGCCAATACGATCGCTTCAAAATCGAATGATCTCGCCGTGACGCAGACAGCGCTTCAGATGAAGAATCTGATCGAAAAAATAAGAGAGCAGGTACAGAATATTGAGTAGATTCGTCAGTGCCGGTTTTGGCAGTTTTGTCGACGCGGATAAAGTGACGGCGATCCTTCCGCCTGATTCCGCGCCGATCAGGCGCAGGATCCAGGAAGCGAAGGAATCTGGCATGCTGATCGACGCGACCTTCGGCCGGAAGATCCGTACGGTCCTTTATCTGGTCCAGGGTTCGGTCATGGTCTGCGCGATCGCAACAGAAACAATGGCGGAGCGTCTCAACGCGGCAGGAGGAAACGTATGAGAAAAGGGACTTTAGCGGTGATCTCCGGTTTTTCCGGGGTAGGAAAGGGTACTGTCGTCAAAGAACTAGTCAAACGTTATCCGTACGCGCTCTCTGTTTCCGCGACTACCAGAGACCCTCGTCCGGGAGAAGCGGACGGGATCTCGTATCATTTTATTACCAAAGAAGCCTTTGAGGAAAGGATCCGGGAAGGGGATTTCTTTGAATGGGCTTCCTATGTGGATCAGTACTATGGTACACCGAAATCCTTTGTGCTGGAAGAGCTTGAAAAGGGTCATGATGTGATCCTGGAGATCGAAGCGGCCGGCGCGATGAAGGTAAAAGCGCAGCTTCCCGAAGCGCTTCTTATCTATATGCTGCCGCCGAGTATGCGGGAACTGAAACGCAGGTTGGTTGGCAGAGGAACGGAGACGGAGGAGAAGATCGAAAAAAGACTGAAGAAGGCAAAGGAAGAGGAACTGGAGATCGCGAGAGAGTATGATTTTCTGATCGTGAACAATGATCTGGAAACCTGTATTTCCGAACTTCACCGGATCATCCAGACAAGAACCGGCGTCTGCCCGGGTCATAGCGATCTTTTAGCGAGACTGGAAGCGGAAGTGCTTGAAAACGGAGTCTGATTCTGGTATAATTAAGGACTGATATCAATATTTAAAGGAGTCTTACATGCTGCATCCTTCTTATATGGAACTGATCGATCGGGTCAATAACGTCAACGAATCGATGGGCGAGCCGAAAATCGGCAGCCGCTATACCCTGGTCATGGCCATCGCGAAAAGAGCGAGGGATCTTGTGGATGGAGATCCTGCCATGGTCGCGGATGATGTAGGCGGACGGACTTTGTCTCTGGCTGTAAAAGAGATGGATAAAGAAAAACTCGGGATCGTGACAGCCCTGCCTGATTATGAGACCGAAGAGGAGACAAAACCGCTGGATGAAGTGGATCTTTCCATTTCTACCGAAGAAGAATAAATGAAGCCTCGTTTCGCCAGTATTGTGATCGACGTCCACCATCAGAAGGTGGATCGGATCTTTACATATCTGGTACCGGAATCTCTCGAAGAGAAACTGAAAGTCGGACAGCTGGTCAGGGTCCCCTTCGGAACACATAATCAGCTGAAGCGCGGATACGTGCTGGAACTGAGTGAGACACTTTCGCCGGAAGAGGAAAAAATGATCGGCGGGAAGCCGGACAAACTCAAGCTCATTGATACGATTCTGCAGGAAGAGCCGCTTCTTCGGGAGAGAGAGATCGAATTGGCAAAATCGATAGCGGAGCGATATATGTCTCCGCTTTCCGCTTCTCTTGCCTTATTTTTGCCTAAACAGCCTTTGCGGACGAGATCCTCCGCTAAAGGGACGAAGGAAAACAACCAGACCAAGTCGGAAGCTAAGACGCCGGCTTCTTTTGAATGTGAGGAAAAAGGAAACTGGCCGTCGCTCAATGCCGAACAGCTTTCAGCGCTGGAAAAAATAACGGAAAGTCTGGAGAAAAAAGAATTCCGGGAATATCTGCTGTTTGGGATCACCGGAAGCGGTAAGACGGAAGTATATATGCGCGCGATCGGGGAAGCTATCCGGCGGGGATATCGTACGATCCTGCTGGTTCCCGAGATCAGTCTGACACCGCAGCTGATCGCTGTGTTCCGTGAGCGGTTTCACGAAGCGGTGGGATTTACCCACAGCCGGATGACGGACAAGGAAAGAACGATCTGCTGGCATGAGGCCGCCGAAGGGAAATATCAGGTGATGATAGGCCCGAGATCCGCGTTGTTTATGCCCATGAAAAATCTGGGACTCGTGATCCTGGATGAAGAGCACGAATCGAGTTATCGTTCCGATCAGCTGGCGCCTCACTATCACGCCAGAGAAGTGGCCGAGATGCTTTGCCGCGCCACGTCCTGCCCGCTGGTCCTTGGCTCCGCGACGCCGGATCTTTCGACCTATTACCGGGCAGAGCAGGGAGAGATCACCTTGCTTTCTCTGCCGAAAAGAGCTGTTTCTTCGTCCCGCCTTCCGGTCTCCAGGCTTGTCGATATGCGCACGGAGATGCAGGCGGGGAACATGGGTATATTCTGCGGTGAACTGACAGAAAAGATCAGACAGCGGCTGGAAAGGAAGGAACAGACGATCCTTTTTCTCAACCGGAAGGGATACGCGACTTTCGTCAACTGCCGCAGCTGTGGGTTCGTTCTGAAATGTCCGCGGTGCTATATGCCCTATACTTACCATAAGGAATCGGACCGCCTGATCTGTCATCACTGCGGCAAAGAAGTAAAGCTTCCACAGATCTGTCCTTCCTGCGGTTCCGTCCATATCCGCAGCTTCGGGATCGGCACGGAACGGGTGGAAGAAGAAGCGAGGAAACTGTTTCCCGGCGCGCTGATATCCCGGATGGATATGGGCACGATGAAAAAACGGGAAGACTATGAAAAAGTCTATCAGACCTTCCGTCAGGGAGAAGGCGATATCCTGATCGGAACACAGATGGTCGCGAAGGGATTTGATTTCCCGAGAGTGACCCTGGTAGGCGTGCTGGCCGCCGACATGACACTGTATAACGCGGATTTTCACAGCAGCGAACGAACTTTTCAGTTGCTCACGCAGGTGGCGGGGCGTGCCGGAAGAGGCGATCTTCCGGGAGAAGTCCTGATCCAGACTTTTTCGCCTGAGCACTACTGCCTGGTCAAGGCGAAAGAACAGGATTATCCGGGTTTTTACCGCAATGAGATCGCGGCAAGACGCCTCATGGAGTGTCCTCCCTTTACGCATCTGGGTCAGGTAGTGATCCAGTCCAGGCGGGAAGACAATGTGATCCAGGCATCCAGGCAGATGGCGGATCTGATGAGAAGTTACGCGAAGGATAAACCCATCGAGGTGCTTGGACCATCTCCTGCGCAGCTTTTTAGGATCAATAATGTATTCCGATGGAAGCTTCTGATCAAGTGCAACGAAGAAGAACGGCTTCGCCGTTTCGTTCGATATACTGTCGATAAATTCAAAGAACGCTCGGATCTGGCCAGGTTTGTCGTGATCATGGCAGATATCGATCCGATGACGATACTATAACAATTCCCCAATATACCAGGAGGATAACATGGCACTTCGCAATATTCGGATCGATGACGATCCCATACTGAGAAAAGTTTCCAGACCGGTGGATAAACTGGATCAGCGGACACTGACTCTGATCGATGATATGTTCGATACAATGTACGACGCGGAAGGTGTCGGCCTGGCCGCGCCGCAGGTCGGTGTGCTCAAGCAGGTCGTGGTGATCGACACGGGAGAAGAAGGCGAAAAGCTGGTTCTGATCAACCCGGAGATCATCCGCGAGGAAGGGGAGCAGAGAGGACAGGAAGGCTGTCTCAGTTTCCCCGGGAAAGCCGGTTTTGTCACCAGACCGAACGTCGTGACGGTACGTGCGCTGGATCGCGAAGGCAATGTCTTTGAGAAGACGGGAGAAGGCCTGCTTGCCAGAGCTTTCTGTCATGAGATCGATCATCTGAAGGGTCAGGTCTATATCGATAAAGTCGAAGAATGGGTAAAACGCGAGTGAGAATCGTATATATGGGAACGCCGGACATCGCGGCGGACGTTTTAAAAGAGCTTCTCGGGATGAAAGAAATCTCTGAGATCGTCGGCGTATTCACGCAGCCGGATAAACCGGTCGGGCGCAAACAGATCCTGACGCCGTCGCCGGTGAAGGAACTGGCACTTAGCGAAGGGATCCCTGTTTTCCAGCCCCGGCGGATCAAAAGGGAAAAGCCGGTGGCGGAGCTGAAAGCGCTGGATCCGGATCTGATCATCGTCACCGCTTACGGACAGATCCTTTCCGAGGAGATCCTGAACATTCCGCCGATGGGATGCATCAACATGCACGCGTCCCTTCTGCCGAAATACCGCGGCGCGGCTCCGATCCAGTGGTCGATCGTGCGGGGTGAGAAGATGACCGGTGTTACGGCGATGCAGATGGATAAAGGAATGGATACCGGCGATATTCTTTTGCAGAAGGAAGTCGAGATCTGTCCGGATGAAACCGAGGAATCACTTCTTCAGAAACTGTCGCTGGCCGGAAGAGGCCTGATCCGGGAGGTAGTGGAAAAACTGGCTGAGGGCCAGAGCCTGCCAAGAGAAAAGCAGGAAGAAAGTAAAGCAACTTACGCCCCGATCATCGTCAAGGAAGACGGTCTGATCGACTGGACAAAATCAGCCGGGGATATCGATCGGATGGTCCGGGGATTCCATGTGTGGCCGGGCGCCTATACCTCCTTTGAAGGAAAGAAGCTGACGATCCTGGAATCCGGGATATCGGCAGAAACGAAAGATACCGCGCCGGAGGCCGGATCGATCGATCCGAAAGCGGCCGCAGGGAAAAAGCCTCGTTTTCTTGTACAGACCGGTGATGGAGTCCTGGAGATCAGAAAGCTCCAGCTGCAGGGCAAGAAAGCGATGGCCAGTGCCGATTTTCTTCGGGGCGTAAGACAGATACCCGAAAAACTGGGAGAATGAAATGACATGGGAGGCGGCCGTCGCCGTGACTGATGTAAGAAAAACTGCCATGCGCGCGGTCTATATGATCGCGGAAGAACATGGTTATTCCCAGCTGGTGCTTTCATCTCTGCTGAAGGAATCACCTGATCTTTCGGAGCAGGATCGAAAGCTGCTGACGCAGATCGTTTACCGCACGATCACTTTTCTGTCTTCGATCGATCCAGTGATCCAAGCTTATTCCCGGACACCGCAAAAGAAACTTCAGGCGGATGTCAGGGAGGCGCTTCGGATCGGGATCTGTCAGATGCTGTTTATGGATGGGATCCCTCCTTACGCGGCCGTTTCGTCAACGGTGGAAGCCTTGAAGAAGACCAGAGGAAAAGCGTTCGCGGGTTATGCGAACGCGGTGCTTAGATCTATCCTTCGGGATGTGGAGAGCGGCAGGTTGACCGTGGAAAGAAAGGTGTCGTTTCCAGCCTGGCTGGAATCCCGCCTCAGCTCCCAGTACGGAAAGGAGAAGGTCGAAAAGCTTTCCCGCATCTTCGCTGAAGAGAGGCCTCTTTCGATCCGTCTGGACGCGGAAGAAGACGAAAGAGCACAGATCCTGGACGATCTTGCGTCCAGGACTGAGATACGACAGGGAAAACTTTGTTCGGACGCTTATTATCTGCGGGACGCTTCCCGGATCTATGAGTGGCCGGCCTTTCTGGACGGGAAGATCAGCGTGCAGGGAGAAAGCAGTATGGCGGCGTCGCAGGCGGTTCTCTCGTTTGTTCCCGGTTCAGGTGAAGGACTGAATATCCTCGATATGTGCGCGGCTCCGGGGAGCAAATCCTGTATGATCGCCGGGCGGACAAAAGCGACGGTCATCAGCCGTGATCTTTATCCGGCCCGCGTCCGGCTGATCGAGGAAAACAAAAAGCGACTGCGTCTGGAAAACCTGAGACCGGAAGTCAGGGACGCGCTTCAGATCCGGGAAGAGGAGAGAGAATCCTTTGATCTGATCCTGCTGGACGCTCCGTGCAGCGGGATCGGTACGATCCGGAATAAACCGGATATCCTCCTTCAAAGACGGGAAGAGGATCTGGAAGACCTGACCCGCCTGCAGGAGAAAATGCTTCAGGAAGCCGCCAGAATGCTGAAAAAAGGCGGCGTGCTCGTTTACAGTACCTGTACGCTGCTGGCGGAAGAGAATGAACGGCAGGTCGACAGGTTTCTGATGGGCCATTCTTCTTTTGAGGAGATGGATCTTTCCGGCCTCTTTCCCGGATGGACGACGCCGGAAGTGAAACATATGACGATATGGCCGGAAGAAAACGGATGTGACGGGTTCTTCATAGCAGCATTTCGTAAAAAGTGTTAAAGACATACAGTTTCTCACCAGAGTCTGGGAAAGGAGGGAACATGCGTTCGGGTATAGACCTGACGATCGATGAATGGCGTACTTACCTGAAAGAATGTCAGGAAAAACCGTACCTGGCTGTTCCTCTATTCCGATGGATCCATCGTCACCATGTTCTGTCCTTTGATGAAATGAGTGATATCCCGCTCAGACTGCGGGAGAAACTGAAAGAGGAGTTCAGGATCGACCTTCCGAAGATTCTGGATGTTCAGAGAGCGGAAGACGAGACCGCCAAATACCTGATGCAGTTCCAGGATACGGATACGACAGTCGAATGTGTCCTGATGAAGTACCGGTTCGGCTATTCCCTTTGTATCTCCTCGCAGGCGGGCTGCCGGATGGGCTGCCGTTTCTGCGCTTCCACGCTCAGGGGACTGGACAGAAATCTGACCGGCGGCGAAATGGCCGGACAGATCTACGCCGTGGAGAAAGACGCGAAGGTCAGTATTTCTCATGTGGTCGTGATGGGATGCGGAGAGCCCTTCGACAATCTTCAGGAGCTGTTTCGGTTTTTGACTCTGATCCATGAGAAAGAAGGCAAAAACCTGAGCCTCAGAAATATCACGGTATCGACATGCGGTCTGCCGGATCAGATCCGGATCTTTACAGACCGGGATCTGCCGGTCACGCTGGCGGTATCCCTGCACGCGCCGAACGATACCGTACGGAAAAAGATCATGCGGATCGCGCAGGCAGTGTCCATGGAGGAACTGATGGACGCCTGCCGTTATTATACCGGCAGGACCAATCGAAGGATCACGTTTGAGTACCTGCTGATCGATCATCTGAATGACAGTGTTCAGCTGGCCGAGGAGCTCAGCTTACTTCTTTCGGGGCTCCTGTGCCACGTCAATGTGATCCCGGTCAATCCGGTGAAGGAATGTGGCTTTGAACGGCCGAAAGAAGAAAGGATCCGGCAGTTTATCGAAGTGCTGGAACGAAACCATATCCCCGTTACGAGAAGACGGGAAATGGGAAAGAGTATCGACGCGGCCTGCGGGCAGCTTAGACATAAGCGGGCCAGCGGTGCGCTGAGGGAGGAAAGGCATGCATAAGAACCGATTAAAGGCAGCGGCAAGATGCGATAAGGGAATCGTCCGTCCGATCAACCAGGATCAGGTGTTCTTCTCCCTGGAACCGATCGGATATCTCCCGAATCTTTTTGTGGTCGCTGACGGGATGGGAGGACACCGGGCCGGAGATCTGGCTTCCAGTGAAGCGCTTCGGTATTTCCGTGAATATATAGAGGATCATTCCAAAGAAGAGGACGATATCATCGTCCTGATGAAAACGGCGCTGCAGATGGCGAACCGCTATATCTACTATCTGTCGGAGGAATCGCCGGCTTACCGCGGTATGGGCACGACCTTTGTGGCAGTCACGGTCTGCGGGAATTATCTGTATTGCATCAATGTGGGCGACAGCCGTATGTACAGGCTCAAACAGGCGGCCGAGACGCCACTGACGCTCGATAGGGTCACGATCGATCATTCCGTGGTGGAACTGCTGCTTCGAAGCGGCGCTATCACCGAGGAAGAAGCGAGAGTGCATCCGCAGAAGAATATGGTAACACGCGCGATCGGTATCGACGAAACGGTCGAGATAGACGATTATGTGATAGAAACTTCGGATCTGAAACGGATCCTGCTTTGCTCGGACGGACTTTCCAATATGCTTCCCGATCTGGAGATCCTGAAGGAACTGTCCGCGGAAAGAAGTGTGGAGGAAACAGCCGACCGATTAGTCGACGAGGCCAACGAGGCGGGCGGCAAAGACAATATTTCCGTGGTTGTGATCGAGTTTGCGGGGGAGGAAGAGATCGATGCTTGAAGCAGGAAGGGTACTGGGAAGACGCTATGAGATCCTGGAAGAGATCGGTTCCGGGGGCATGGCGATCGTATATAAAGCCAGAGATTATAAATTAAGCCGGCTGGTGGCGATCAAGGTGCTGAAACAGGAATTTGCGCTGGATGAAACGATCCTGAACAAGTTCAAAAAAGAAGCGCTGGCTGCCGGAAGTCTGACACATCCGAACATCGTGGCGGTATATGACCTGGGTCATGAGATCGGCTGTGACTATATCGTTATGGAGTATATTGACGGCATTACGCTGAAGGAATATATCAAACGCCGGGATATGCTCAGCTCGGAAGAAGTGGTCAAGATCGCCATCAAGATCGCGGAGGCACTCAAGGTGGCCCATGCCGGCGGCATCATTCACCGGGACATCAAACCACAGAATATCATGGTGACGCCGTCCGGTGATGTCAAGGTCACGGATTTCGGTATCGCGAAAGCAGCTACCCAGACGACGGTCACGGCGACCGGCGAGACACTGGGCAGTGTACATTATCTGTCTCCGGAACAGGCCAGAGGCGGAGAAGTGGATATCCGTTCAGACCTTTATTCTCTAGGTATCACGATGTATGAAATGGCAACAAAGGAGCTTCCCTTTACAGCGGAGACACCGGTTGCCGTGGCGATGAAACAGATCCATGAAAACTTCCCCGATCCGGCAGCCAAGGCGCCACAGCTCTGGCCCGGCCTTCGGGATATCATCCTCAAGCTTACGCAGAAGCTTCCGGAGTGGCGTTACCAGTCGGCGGATGAACTGATCCGCGACATGAAGCATCTGTACCGGAACCGGAATTACCGGCTGCATAACGATAACCGTGTCGCCAGCGAGTACGGACGTTCTTCCGATCAGATCCGGGCGGAACAGGAAAGAGAAAGAGCCAGGATCGCCAGAGAACGCGAAGAACGCATGAAAAAAGTCAGACGCCGCAGAAACACCATCATCACGCTGGCGGTGCTGGGCATCCTGATCCTGCTCGCGCTGATCTTCCTTCTCAAGCTGGTACTGGACAGACTGAATTCCAGTGTCAAGCCAGGGGAATCCAGTGTGACGGAGATCGTGGTCGAAGGTAATTCTTCTGTGGAGGAATGGGTAGAGGAAGAAGAGAGCGAAGCCGAACCGGAAGAGGAACCGGATGATCGGTTTGAACTTCCGGATTTCGTCGGAAGCCGGTTTGAGACCGCGAACGAGGAAGCCGGGGATCTGGGCCTTTATACCAATGTACAGACGACCAACGATGATCGGTATGAGACCGGTGTGGTCATGGCGCAGGATCCGGAGGACGGTACCATGGTGCGTCCCGGTGATACCATCACTTTGTACGTCAGCCTGGGACCGGCTCAGGTACTGTCCGAAGTGCCTGATCTATATAAGATGACAAAGGATGAAGCGCAGGCTAAACTTACGGAAGAGGGACTGGTGCTCGGCCTTGTCAGTGAAGATTACAGCAGCGTGGTCCCGGAAGGACAGGTCATCGGACAGGGGACGGAGGCTGGCACGGAAGTCGCCAAGGGAACGAGCATCGATATCACCATCAGCAAAGGTCCGCAGGAAACCTCCGGGAAAACCGGCGCGTCCGGGACAGTGACGATCTCCCAGCCTTTTACCAAGGCGGAAGAAAACGGAACTTTGATGGTCGTTGCCTATGACGCGGAAGGAAACGCGTCCAAGATCTATGAAAACAAAGTCAGCTATTCGACCTTCAGCTCCCTGGGAGGATCCATTAAGGTGAATTATCCGTCCGGCACGACAAAGGTGGATGTTTATCTGAATGATAATCTCATCATGAGCGAAGAGATCAATGGATAACCGGATCGGGCGGATCGTCGCGGGTATCGGCGGCAATTATGACGTACTGCTGGAAGACGGAAGGATCCTCAGGCTCAAGGCCAGAGGACTGTTCCGGAAACAGAAGATAACGCCGCTTCTGGGAGATCTGGTGACGGTCTGTGAAGATGTGTCGGAAGACGGATATTTTGACAGGATACTGGAGCGAAAAAACGTCAGCGTACGGCCGGCGGCGGCGAACATCGATCAGATGCTGGTGGTTTTTGCCGCGAGATATCCGGACCCGCACTTTAAACTGCTGGACCGGTTTCTGATCGAGTGTGACGCGCGTGGCATTCCCTGTCTGATCGTTTTCAATAAGGCGGATCTTCTGGAAGAAAAGGACAGGACAAAGATCCGGACGATCCTTAAGTCCTATGAAGAAGCAGGATATCGGGTATTTCTGATCAGTACGGTCGATCCCGATGAATGCCGCAGGACAAAGGAAGAGCTGATTCCTTTTCTTTCGGGTAAGCTGACGATCTTTGCCGGGCCATCCGGGGTTGGCAAATCTTCCCTGATCAATCTTCTGATCGGTTCTGATCAGGAGACCGGTATCCTCAGTGAGAAGATCGCCCGCGGGAAGAATACGACCAGACACGCGCGACTGCTTCCCATTCAGGAGGGAGACAAGCCGGGACTGATCGGCGACACTCCCGGGTTTTCTTCGTTCTATATGCAGAAGCTGACTGAGGAGACTCTGCCAAAGGCTTATCCCGAGTTTCGGCCTTTCCTTGGGCAATGCCGGTTCACGAACTGCCGGCATGTACGGGAAGAAGACTGCGCGATCCGGAAAGCGGTATCGGATGGGATCATTTCCCGGGTCCGTTACCGGAACTATCTGGAGCTTTTGGAAGACCTGTCTTATGAAAGGAAATAAAGATGAGAGATGTGATGATCGCCCCTTCGATCCTTTCCTGTGATTTCGGGAATATGCGAGAAGAAGCGGAAAACGCGGTAAACGCCGGTGCGAGGATCCTGCATGTCGATGTGATGGACGGACATTTTGTCCCGAATCTGACTTTTGGCCCATCGATGGTAAAGGCGCTTCGCAAGACGATCCGGGTCCCCCTGGATATCCATCTGATGGTCGAGGAACCGATGTCCCTGATCCCGGCCTTTCTGGAAGCCGCGGGACCTATGAAAGGGGATATCCTGACTGTGCATCAGGAAGCCTGCAGTGATCTGGCCGGAACGATCCGGCAGATCCGGGATCTGGCGCCTGAGATCATCATTGGCGTATCCATCAAGCCGGGCACACCGGTTTGTGCGCTGAAGGGATACGAATCCATGATCGATATGGTCCTTTTGATGACCGTTGAACCGGGATTCGGCGGACAGGGCCTGATGGAAGAGGTGCTTCCCAAGATCAGCGAGACGAGAGAGCTGTTCCGTATGGCTGGAAAGGATGTCCTGATCGAGCTGGACGGAGGAGTCAAGATCGATAATCTCCATAAGCTGACGGGGGCGGACCTTCTGGTCATGGGTTCCGCCGTGTTTAAAGCCGGTGATCTGGAGAAAACAGCTGAAAATTTAAAGAAGATCCACGAAAAACTGAAAGATCTTCTTTAATGAAAAAAATGCTTGCATTCCGAAATGGTTTCTGATAAAATATTCGTGTTATGTCTGAAGGAGGTTATTTATCATGGCGAAATGTGATATCTGTCAGAAAGGTCTGCTCTTTGGTAATCAAGTGAGCCATTCCCACAGAAGATCCAACAAGGCTTGGCGTCCTAATATCCGCACTGTCAAAGCGATCGTTGACGGTACGCCGAAGACTCTGCATGTTTGTTCCAGATGCCTGAGATCCGGAAAAGTTTCCCGTGCCTGATGCTGCACCGTTAGAGGATCACTGTCTGATTGTCGATGGAAAACCAGATGCCAGAGCTGAAGAGGCAGGGAGGCGTCTGGTTTATTTTATAGAAAAACAGGGAGGTAGTGAAAATGGCAGCTAGTTACAGGACCAAGTACGGTCAGGTCTTTATCGATAACGAAGTGCTGGCCCGGACAGCCGGGATGGCAGCGCTGGAATGCTACGGTGTCGTCGGAATGGCTTCCGTGAGCTACAAGGACGGGATCGTCCAGCTTCTCCTGGGAGAAAGTCTGACGAAAGGGATCAAGGTCACCGCGGAGGATGACCATACCTCGATCGAGTTCCATATTATTGTTGAATACGGTACCAATATTTCTGCGATTGCCGAGAATCTGATCAGCAACGTGAAATACTCTGTCAAAGACCTTTTGGGGATCGATGTCTCCAGTGTCAGTGTGTTTGTGGAAGGGATCCGTACAGAACAGGAAAAGGCTTGACGGAGGTAGGGTGAATTGAGTAATATCAACGGATTAAAATTCCGCCAGATGCTGGTCGCCGGCGCCAACCGTCTGGAAGCACAGAAAAAGCTGGTGGATGAAATGAATGTTTTCCCGGTTCCTGACGGGGATACGGGTACCAATATGTCCCTGACCGTGACATCCGCGGTCAAGGAAGTGATGGCTGTTTCATCCGATTCGGTTTCCGATATCGCGAAAGCGCTTTCTTCGGGAGCCCTGCGCGGTGCCAGAGGTAATTCAGGCGTTATCGTATCTCAGCTGTTCCGCGGCCTCTATAAGGGCCTGAAAGGCTGTGAGACGATCGACTCCCTGACACTGGCTTCCGCTATGCAGCGCGGCGTCGCGACGGCTTATAAGGCTGTCATGAAGCCGAAAGAAGGTACGATCCTGACCGTGGCGAAGGCCGCGGCGGAAAAAGCGGCGGAAGTGTCGTTACAGAGCGATGATCTTGTCCAGGTGATGGAAGAGGCGCTGAAGAGTGCGGAAGACATTCTGGAAAAGACGCCCGAGATGCTGCCCGTGCTGAAAGAAGCCGGTGTTGTGGATGCCGGCGGCAAAGGCCTGACGCTGATCTATCGTGGATTCTATGAAGCGCTGCTTCGGGAAGATACCGAGATCGATCCGATCATGGCTCTTTCTCAGAATCAGCCGATGGCAGAGCAGCAGGCAGCCAAAACCACAGTTTATTGTGTAGAACTGGTCGTCGATTCCGGTTCTTTTGAGAACACGGAAAGCAAAGCGGGAAAGCTGGAAGAAGCCGTAAAGGGTCTGGGAACTGGTGTTCTTTCCGGATTTGCGGGAAAAGATATCAAGCTTCATCTGCACACCGAAAAACCGGCAGATGTACTTTCTGCGGCAATGGATTTCGGACCGCTTAAACAGGTCAAGATCGAGAATATGGAGATCTCGCATCAGCATATTCTCGGGCTGAAGAAACCTGTGAAAGCGGAAGAACCCAGAAAAGAGATCGGATTTATCACGATCTCCGTAGGGGAAGGCCTTAAATCCATCTTTACCGAGCTGGGCGTGGATCATGTCATCAGCGGCGGACAGACGATGAATCCGTCCACGGAGGATATCCTTCAGGGAGCCGAATGCGTGAACGCGGATCATATCTTCGTTCTTCCCAATAACAAGAATATTATTCTGGCCGCTCAGCAGGCAGCCTTGATGTCAAAGGAAAAGAAACTGCACGTACTTCCCAGCAAGTCTGTTCCGCAGGGTATCGCCGCGATGATCGGCTATATGCCGGGCGAAAGCGTCGAGAGCAATATCGAACAGATGACGGAAAGTCTGGAAGCGGTGACATCCGGCGCCGTGACTTATGCGGTACGCGATACGCATATGGGCGAATTCGAGATCAAGGAAGGCGATATTCTGGCGCTGAAGAACGGTGATATGTGCCGGGTCGGCCAGGATCTTATGCAGACGACACGGGATCTGATCGATGAGATGATCACCGATGAGACCGGGATCTTTACGATCTATTTTGGCTCTGACTCTTCCCGTGAGCAGGCGGAAGAGCTCGGTGCGTATATCAACTCGAAATATGATGCCGTAGAAGTAGAGATCCAGGAAGGAGATCAGCCGATCTACTATTTCCTGCTTTCCGCTGAATAATGATGGATAAACTTTCTTTGAGACAGCTCGAAACGGTACAGCTCGTTTCCCTGAAAGGGATCGGAATGCGCCGTTTGGAGCTGTTTTTTCAGCAGGGTGTACATAATGCCGCGGAGCTACTGAGCTACTTCCCCAGAAACTATGTGGATGAGCGGATGCGCACCCCGATCAGTGAGATCCTCGTCGATCAGGAAGTGATCATCCGCGGGCGGCTGCTCACGGAGCTTCGCAACGTTCATACCGGGCGAATGACGATCACCAACGGGCGGATCGCCGATGAGACAGGAGAACTTCCTGTCGTGTGGTTCAATCAGCCGTATATGGTCAAAAACCTGGTGATGGGCAGAATCTATCTGTTTCAGGGCAAGGTGCGCAGAAACGGATATCGGCTCCAGCTGAGTTCGCCCAAAGTGCAGCCGGCCGGAGAAGATATGCCCGGGATCGTGCCGGTCTATCCGCTGGGAGGCGGGCTGACACAGAAAATGGTCTACCAGGCTGTCGACGGGGCGCTGGATCTTCTGGATCCCCAGGTTGATTATCTTCCCATGACTTACCGGCAGGATATGCCTGATCTGTATCATGCTTATGCGCAGATACACCGGCCCGAATCGTTTGAACAGATGGAAAAAGCGCGGGAGCGGCTGGTTTTTGACGAACTCTTTATACAGCAGCTGGCTCTTCGGAGAATGAAAAACGGCAGAGATCAGAATCTTTCGGGCGTCAGGCTGATGCCATTTCCGGAAAAGGAAAAAAAGATAGAAGACTCTCTTCCTTACCGGATGACAGATGCGCAGGCCAGAAGTCTTCAGGAGATCCTGGCGGATCTCGCCGATGAGAAGCCCATGAACCGGATGCTGCAGGGGGATGTGGGCAGCGGGAAGACCCTGGTCGCGCTTTTATCCTGTTACCGGACATTTCTGAACGGATATCAGAGCGCGTTGATGGTGCCGACGGAGGTCCTGGCCAGACAGCATTATCAGGAAGCGAAAAAGATGCTGGAACCTTTTGGGGTAAGAGTTTCGCTTCTGACAGGTTCTGTCACAGGGAAAAGCCGGCAGACACTGCTGGAAGATCTCCGGGAGGGAAAGATCGACCTGATCATCGGCACGCACGCACTGATACAGGAAACGGTCGTTTTTTATAAGCTCGGTCTTGTGATCACCGATGAACAGCACCGTTTCGGAGTCCGGCAGCGGCTTTTGCTCTCCCGTAAGAACCAGGCGGGAGAGGAGGATCAAGACTGCAATGTGCTGGTCATGACAGCAACGCCGATCCCCCGGACGCTTACCTTGATCCTTTATGGAGACATGGATATTTCCATTCTGGATGAGATGCCGCCGGGAAGAACACCGGTGAAGACATACAGCGTGGATTCCTCGTATGAAGAACGACTGTATCAGTTTATCCGGCGGCAGGTAGAAGAAAAGCATCAGGTCTATATCATCTGTCCGGCTGTGGAAAGTGATGAAAACGATCATCCGGACGATGAGCCGGAAGGATCCCTTCGCTCGGCTGTTCAGTACGCGGATTTCCTGTCTCAGATGATTTTCCCTGACCTTCGGGTAGGCCTTCTTCACGGTCAGATGCGGCCGCAGGAGAAGGACAGTGTGATGCAGGCCTTTGTGGAAGGAACGATCGATATTCTGGTTTCGACAACAGTCGTGGAAGTCGGTGTCAACGTTCCCAACGCGTCACTGATGATCGTGGAAAATGCCGAACGTTTCGGCCTGGCGCAGCTCCATCAACTCCGCGGCCGTGTCGGCAGGGGGCAGACAGAAAGCTACTGTGTGCTCGTATCCGATCAGAAACAGGCGGAGACACGCAAACGGCTGAAAGTGCTGGTAGATTCGACGGATGGTTTTTATATCGCGGAAGAAGACCTGAAAATGCGTGGCTCCGGTGACGTGTTTGGCCTCAGGCAGCACGGCCTTCCGGATTTTAAACTGGCAGATCTGTTCAGAGATATGCCGATCCTTTCCAAAGCGCAGAGCCTGGCGGAAACCGTGATGAGGATCGATCCGGGACTGGCTCATCTGGAGCACAGAGGAATCCGGGAAATGCTCGATGGTTTCCTTGAAAGAGCTGTTTCATCTTCCGGTTTGTCAGGATAAAAGTTGACATTTTACTTGACTTTTTGTGTGTAATCTGTAAAATAGAAAGAAGGATGATTTTATGACGAGAGTCATTGCCGGAAGCGCAAAAGGGCGTCGTCTGGTGACTCCGGAAGGAATGAATACACGTCCGACGACCGACCGGTTAAAGGAAGCTTTGTTTGGGATGATCCAGTTTGATCTGGCCGGATCTTCTTTTCTGGATCTGTTCGCGGGAAGCGGACAGATAGGGATCGAAGCCCTTTCCAGAGGAGCGTCTTCGCTGGTCCTGATCGAACAGGATCCCCGTGCGCTTAGCTGTATTCGCCGCAATCTTTCCGATCTCGGATTCGGGAAAAGATCCCGCCTGATCTCCTCGTCTGTGGAAAGAGGGCTTGCCCTGCTTGAAAAAGAGGATCTCCGGTTCGATTTTATTTTCATGGATCCGCCGTACGATCACGGTTATGAGAAAAAGATCGGCGAACTGATCGGAGAATACGGTCTTTTAGCTGAGGACGGTGTTCTGATCATGGAATCATCTTCCGGGACTGTGGTAGACCTTGATCTTCTTTTGAAGATCAGGGAAAAAGTCTATAAAACGACCCGGTTTACATTTTTTAAAAGACTGGAGAATCAGTAATCGTGCGGATCGGTGTATGTCCCGGAAGTTTTGATCCCGTCACCCTTGGACATCTGGATATCATCGAACGTGGTTCGAGGATCGTGGATCGTCTGGTGGTGGGCGTATTGGAGAACAGCTCCAAAAGTCCCATGTTTACTGTGGATGAAAGGATCGCTCTTCTCAGAAAAGCGACCGAAGATCTGCCCAATGTGGAAGTGCTGCCTTTCAGCGGCCTTCTGGTGGATTTTCTGAAAGAGCAGAACGCAGCGATCGTGATCAGAGGCCTGAGGGCCGTGACTGATTTTGAATATGAGCTTCAGCTGGCCCAGGCGAACCGTTCGCTCCTTCCTCAGATGGAGACGGTTTTCCTGACAACGAATGTTTCTTATTCCTATATCAGCTCCACGATCGTAAAAGATGTGCTTCGGCATAACGGAAATGTCGAGCACTTTGTCCCAGCGTCAATTTTAGACATGATATATAAATTCAGGAGGTAAGGTCATGGACCGTCAGATGGAAATCGAAGAAATCTTAACAAGTATCGAGGAGATGCTCGAACAGGCGAAAACTGTACCATTCAGTGATAAGGTGCTCGTAGATCGCGAAGAGCTCTTTGATGCAATCACGGATATCCGTTTAAAAATGCCTACTGAGATCGAACAGTCCAAATGGGTGCTGGAAGAGAAGAATCGGATCATTGTGGACGCCCAGCATGAGGCGGAAGCAAAGATCAAAGAGGCGGAAGAAGAGCGCCTGAAGATGATCAACGAGCATGAGGTGACCCGTAAGGCTTACCAGCAGGCGGAAGAGATCGTCGACAACGCGAAACGCGTTTCCAAGGAAATGCGGATGGGCGCCAAAGAGTACGCGGATGATCTGCTGATGCAGATCGATGATCAGATGAAACAGCTGGCCGGCTTCACGAATGAGGAGCTTTCCAAGATCGCCGGTATCATCGATAACCGGTCGAAAGAGTTTGCCAGCGTGATCGATCAGAAGAGTCGGATCCTGCAGCAGAACCGCAAGGAACTGGATATTCATCACGACTGATCGTCAGACAGAATTTTCAGACAACACCGCCTCCGGCCTGGCTGGCGGCCATGCCGGAGGTGTGTTTTTGTCGTTTGATATCAAATTTTCTTAATAAGAGGTTGTTTTGTTATGGACACACAAGCCAAGATCGAGCAACGCCGTGAAGAGGCGAGAAAGCGCCAGCAGCAGATCAAAAAAAGGGAAAACGCGAAGATCTCCCAGAAGACCAAACACCGTCTGGCCGGGATCGGCGTGGCAGCCCTCGTCATTTTACTGATCGCTGCCTTGATCCTCCCGAATACGGGCCTTTCCCGCCGGGTACTCAAGGCGGTGACGATCGGTGACAAGGATATTTCCGTAGCTGAGTTCAGTTATTATTATCGCACGACGTTCAATAACTATTATCAGACGATCTATTCGTACTTCGGCGGCAGCTACATGCCGATCGATCTCACAAAGTCGCTGAAAAAGCAGGCATACAATGATGAAATGAGTTATGCCGATTATTTCAGCAATGAGGCTAAGGATAATCTGCAGCAGCTTGTGATCCTTTCCGAGGAAGCGAAGAAAGCAAACTTCGTTCTTCCTGAAGACGCGCAGCAGGTGTATGAACAGACGATCGAGAACGCGAAAACGCAGGCGGAAGAATCTGGTGTGTCCCTGAATACCTATCTCAGCAATTCCTTTGGCATGGGCTTCAATATGGATGCGCTTAAGACGTGTATCTATCGTGAACTGCTCGCGGAAGCCTTCATGAAAGAGAAACAGGCCTCCTTTACCTTCACAGAGGCCGATCTGGATGCGTATTATCAGGAGAATGCGAAAGACTATGATGTCGCGGATATCCGTATCGTTCGTTTCGCTGTCGTAGAAGGAGATGAAGAGACAGAGGCCGTGACCGAGGAAGAAGCGAAGGCGCAGGCGGAAGCATTCATCGAGGGTATTGTCACTGAAGAAGATTTCGAAGAAAAGGCGATCGCCAAGGCGGAAGCCGAAGCCGAAGAAGGACAGACAGTAGAGGATAATTCACTTGTCAGAAATCTGTCTTTTGAGAGCGCGACCAGTGTGGATGTAGTTATCGCGGACTGGATCTTCAACCAGGACAATCCGGAGGGAAGCGTTACCGTGATCGAGAATACAGCCGGCGACAGCTTCTATGCCCTCTATATGGTCAAAGCTCCTTACCGCAACGACAGTAAGACCGTGGATGTCCGCCATATCCTGATCGCTTTCGAGGATGATACGGAAGAATCCAGGGAAACAGCTCAGGCTACGGCAGAAGGGATCTATAAGCAGTTCCTGTCTCAGGGTCTGACGGAAGAGAGTTTTGCATACCTGGCCGAACAGTACAGCGGAGACACCGGCTCCAATACGAACGGCGGTCTGTATACCGGCGTGTACGAGTCGCAGATGGTGCAGGCGTTCAACGACTGGTGCTTCGATGAAAATCGGTTCCCGGGAGATTCCGGGATTATCGAGACCGAATACGGATACCATATCATGTACTTCGTAGGGGATAATCTGCCGCGCTGGCAGATCGATGTGCAGTCGACTCTTCAGACGAATGCCTATAACGACTGGTATCTGGCGGTCGCTGAGCAGTATCCGGTGACCGAGCATAAGTTTGCCATGAAATACCGCAGCGAGCCTATTTAAGGCTCGCCGCGTTTTTTACACTTATTCAAAGGAGAAACGAAAATGAAAAAACTGCTTTGTGTTCTGCTTAGTCTGATGATGGTCCTCGTGCTCTCGGGCTGTAATTCGGAACCGGTGCCCAGCATCAAGTTTACGAACAACCTGGATCAGACCTGGGATAATATGTACATCAGTCTCTCAACGTCAGATGATTGGGGAGAATCGGTCCTTCTGGCACAAGTGGATCCCGGCCATACGGTCACGATCTCCATGAGCAAATTCTCTGAGGAGAGCGCTCCCGGAGTGTTTGATATCGGTGTGATCTGCCATAACAACATGAACTATGACGCGTATGAGGTTTATCTGGCGGACGGTTATGAGCTGGAAATGTCTTCCACAGGCAATGCCGAAGGGGATACCGTATATCTGAAAGTCAAGGATACCGAAGGAAAGATCAAGACTTACGAAGGGATCGTGTATCCGAACGAGTGATCGTCAAGAAAGGATCATCAGGGGGACACTTTTTTCACTGGATGGAAAGACGGAAGGATCGGGTAGGAGCGTTCGGTAAATCTTTGTAAAGGACAGCTCATCCTGCAGCATGGCCTTTGCCCTCGCAGGGAGAAGATCCAGGTCGCGGGCAAGATTCGTTACCACCGGAAGTGAACTATTTTCAGAGAGAGCACCTAAGAGCGACAGGTGCTCTTTTTTGATGCCCAGTACACGGATATAGCCGGGTCCCTCTGAAAACGCAAGCTCCTTCTTCCGTTCTTTCGTAATATCCAACAGGATATTCAGAAGGATACGGCGAAGACGGGCGGTGGGATACCTTTTGGTCGTCAGTCGGGCAAGCAGATCATCATAGGAAGAGGCTTCACTCGCGGCTCTGAGAATACGGTTTTCCAGACCTTCTTCGACCTCATCGATCGCGGCGAGTGACGGAGCATCATGGAAGCAAAGACGATACAGAAGCGGCTGAAAGACGGAAGAAGGAAAGACCTGCTGTCCGGATACGGATACGGGAAGATCGCCGGAAATATCCAGCCCTTCCATGGCTTTTTTCCGGATCGCGGAAGATGATAAAAACGGACCGGCAGGATCGGTATCATCCGTGTGAGGTGCGGTACGCCGGATCGGAAGGACCTCGGGATGAAAGGAAAGTCGTTTCATCGAACACAGGTATTCAAGAGCCAGGATCTCATTCGGCCCTGTGGGAAGGGAGGCGCCTAAAAGGATCGACAGCGCATCTGCGCGCGCGGCCGCATAGGAGGGAGCTTCCCGCAGTCTGTCTTTCAAAAGATCAGGATAGGGAGAATCATCGGCAGTGAGAAAAGAAGCCGCTTTGTCAAGAAGAGGCAGATTATCAGGATCTTCCATACCGAAAACCAGAGAGGAGACAAGACCGGTCGACGCCAGGATCCTGCAGGCGCCAAGCGCGAATTTTTCCGCGGTAGCAGCAGCGTAGTAGGTGGGCAGTTCGAGTACCATGTCCGCGCCGCCCAAAAGCGCCATTTCGGTCCGGGACATTTTATCATAAAAAGCCGGTTCACCACGCTGAACATAGTTACCGCTCATGACACAGATGACCGGCTGGTCCGGGAAAGCTTTTCTGGCTTCGCGGATCAGATAGCGGTGACCATAGTGAAAAGGATTGAATTCGCAGATGATACCGATCATGACAAAAGACACCTCGTCTGGTTGATATGAGTAGAATTATAGCCTGCCCGCAAAAACCAGTCAAGGGAAGAAAATAAAAAACAGAGGAAAACAGAGATAAACAGAGAATAATAAAGAAAAATAGAAATAATTCGGTATATTTTCGAATGCGTCAGGTTGATATCATTCGGGGTTTCGAATATGATAGCAGTTGTGGTTTAGCACTCGATAAACAAGAGTGCTAACAATTTGGAAACAAGGTAATATCAGGAGGTAGTATCCATGAAGTTAGTTCCTTTGGGCGATAAAGTTGTCGTAAAACAGCTGGAAGCGATCGAGACGACCAAATCCGGCATCGTGCTTACCGGTAACGCGAAGGAAAAACCGCAGGAAGCGGAAGTCATTGCTGTAGGTCCCGGCGGAGTGATCGACGGCAAGGAAGTGAAGATGGAAGTTAAGGTCGGCCAGAAAGTCATCTATGCCAAGTACTCCGGCACGGAAGTCAAGCTGGAAGGCAATGAATATATGATCCTGAAGCAGAGCGATATTCTGGCGATCGTAGAAGATTAATCATCGGAGGTTTATATTATGTCAAAAGAGATTAAATTTGGTGTAGAGGCCAGAAACGCGCTGCTGGCCGGTGTGGATCAGCTGGCGGATACCGTTAAGGTCACGCTTGGCCCGAAAGGCCGCAATGTTGTGCTGGACAAGAAGTACGGCGCTCCGCTGATCACCAATGACGGTGTGACCATCGCCAAGGAGATCGAGCTGGAAGACCGTTTTGAGAACATGGGCGCGCAGCTGGTCAAGGAAGTAGCGACCAAAACCAACGATGTGGCTGGTGACGGTACCACAACGGCTACTGTTCTGGCACAGGCCATGATCCATGAAGGACTGAAGAATATCGCGGCAGGCGCCAATGCCATCATTCTGCGTAAAGGAATGAAAAAGGCGACAGACTGCGCCGTAGAGAGTATCAGAGAGATCTCCACCCCTGTCAGCTCCAAGGAACATATCGCGCAGATCGCGGCGATCAGTGCCGGCGATGAAGAAGTCGGAACCATGATCGCAGACGCGATGGAAAAGGTTTCCAACGACGGTGTTATCACTGTCGAGGAATCCAAAACCATGAACACCGAACTGGAACTGGTAGAAGGTATGCAATTCGACCGCGGTTATCTTTCCGCTTATATGTGCACCGATATGGACAAGATGGAAGCCCGTCTGGACAATCCCTATATCCTGATCACGGATAAGAAGATCTCCAATATCCAGGAGATCCTGCCGGTTCTGGAACAGATCGTTCAGACCGGAGCCGCGCTCCTGATCGTCGCTGAGGATGTCGAAGGCGAAGCACTTGCTACCCTGGTCGTCAACAAACTGCGCGGCACCTTTAACTGTGTCGCTGTCAAAGCACCCGGATTCGGCGATCGCCGTAAAGCGATGCTGGAAGATATCGCCATCCTGACCGGTGGTCATGTCATCAGTGAAGAACTGGGTCTGGAACTGAAAGAAGCGTCTCTGGATATGCTGGGCCGCGCGAAATCTGTCAAAGTTATGAAGGAAAGCACCGTGATCGTAGACGGAGCCGGAAACAAACAGCAGATCGCGTCCCGCGTGGAGCAGATCAAGATGCAGATCGAAGACACCACTTCCGATTTCGACCGCGAGAAACTGCAGGAGAGACTGGCGAAGATGGCCGGCGGCGTCGCTGTGATCAAAGTCGGTGCCGCGACCGAGACAGAAATGAAAGAAAAGAAGCTCCGTATGGAAGACGCCCTGGCAGCCACGCGTGCCGCTGTGGAAGAGGGTATCGTCTGCGGAGGCGGCAGCGCCTTTATTCATGCCATCGAGGCTACCAAAAAGCTGGCAGCTACGCTTTCCGGAGATGAGAAGACCGGTGCGGAGATCATCGTCAAAGCACTTGAGTCTCCTGTTCGTCAGATCGCGATCAATGCCGGAACCGAAGGCTCCGTCGTTGTGAACAAACTGATGGAATCGCCGACCGGAACCGGATTCAACGCGCTGACCAACGAGTATGTCGACATGGTCGAAGCAGGTATCATCGATCCCTTCAAGGTCACCAGAACGACCCTTCAGAATGCGACATCCGTTGCGGGTACCATGCTCACGACAGAGTCTGTCGTCGCTGACAAACCCGAGCCTGAACCGGCAGCACCTGCCGGCGGAGCTCCCGGAATGGGAATGATGTGATAAAGCAAAGCCGTGCAAAGATCGAGAAAAGCTCCGGGAGGAAAGCGCGCTTTCCAAACGGAGCTTTTTTGAAGATCTTTATAGGGCGCAGCCCTACATGAGAACCCGACTGAAAGGAGGGTTCGAATGGCACGTCTTTGCTTTTGTTTCAAAATATGATATAATCCCTGCATCTTATGATTTGAGGTTTTGTTATGAAAATCGGTATCGGTTATGATGTGCACAGGCTGAAGGAAGGCAGGGACCTGATCCTCGGCGGAGTGAAGATTCCCTATCCGCTGGGTCTGGATGGACATTCGGATGCGGATGTACTGGTTCACGCGATCATGGACGCGATCCTCGGTGCGTTAGCGATGGGAGATATCGGCAGGCTTTTTCCGGATACGGATCCGGCTTATCTGGGTGCATCCAGTATGGGTCTTCTGAAAGAAGTTGCCGGACTGATGGATCAAAAGGGCTATCGGATCGGCAATGTAGACGCGCTTTTGATCGCGCAGAAGCCGAAGATCAGTCCCTATACGGAAGAGATGCGAAAGAATATCGCGGAGGCACTTGGGACAGATACAGCCTGCATTAATGTAAAAGCAACTACGGAAGAAAAGCTTGGATTTACGGGCAGAGAAGAGGGAATGGCCGCGCAGGCAGTATGTCTGCTGGAAGAAAAACTTTAAAAAAATAATGGTTGACTTTGATAGGGGACTGTGATATTATACCATTTGTCGCGAATGACTGGCTTCATGCGGTCACGTCGGCCAGTCCCGATTGCCGGAGTGGCGGAATTGGCAGACGCACAGGACTTAAAATCCTGCGGGGTCAAACCCGTACCGGTTCGAGCCCGGTCTCCGGCATACGCGCCCAGATAGC
>JAFZQZ010000007.1 GCA_017620135.1 Bacillota bacterium | reverse complement strand
TTCTTCTTGATTTAGTGTAATATTTAGCTGAGCCATTTGTTCTTCCTCCTCGGCAAATGTTGATTGTGGTGATTTACATTATACCTAAAGGTTGAACTTTTGGCTCATTTTATTTTTACACCATTATATGGGCGTGATCTTCATGAAGGGTTACGAATTTTCATATATGCATTTATTATCCCACTTTTTTTATCTTTCGATGAAAAAGTGGGATAACATTTGTAGTATTTGCAAATCTTAGTCCCTTCAGCTCTTGAAAATCACTAAAAAGGGACAATAAACCTTGATTTTTGCAATTGTTAGTCCATCTTCAGAATCCGCGGCGACTTTGTTATTGATCCTTTTTCTTCAAACCTTCAGGCGTCAGCTGATAGATCTCATCGCACACTTCTTCAATATATTTCCGGTCGTGGGAAACACTGATGATAGTCCCGGGAAACTCCCGGAGCATCCTGCGGATCACCGGTCCGGAGAGCGGTGAAAAGTTGCGTGTGGGTTCATCCAGAACCAGTACGTTCGCGCCGGAAAGAGTCATCTTCAGCAGAAAAAGCTTGGCCTTCTGGCCGCCGGACAGTTCGCGGATCGCGTGGTCGGTCTCTTCCGTGGTAAAACGAAGAGCGCCCAGATAAGTCCGCACGTGAGTGCGCCATTCCCGCTCCGTAACGCCGAAACCCTGTTTTTCCCGTTCTTCCCGGGCTTTTCGCTGCTGAGCGGTCGCGTGTTTATCGATGATCCTGACTTTTGAAAGATCGATACTGTCTGTCAGAAAATCCACCGGTGTTTTTTCCATAGGAAGCAGATCTTCATAGCGTTGGGGCATGTAGACAGCTTTCAGATCTTTTCGGGCAACCAAGATCTTGGCGATCTGCCGCAGCAGCGTGGTTTTGCCAACGCCGTTCGCGCCAAGGATGCAGATCTTTCGCGGGCCTTGGACAAACAATCGGATATTCCGCGCCAAAACGGTTTTCTCGGCTGCACTGTCTATGTCAGGGATCGTCAATTCGTTGATCTTCAGATCCAGGACGACCTTTCCTGCCGGGATCGGTTCAGACAGTTCGCTAAATGAAAAGTCGATCGCCTCTTCCTTGATCGGACGTTTGGTCATCTTCTCGTCTTCACGTTCAAAACGGTGTTCCAGTGCCTTGACCGCGTGCATTTTCTTTTTCAGAAGCCGGCCGCCGGAAGGATCCCTCCGGCTGATAGCCGCTTGTTCATGATCTACCCGTTCATAGATCTTACGATATTTTTCATCTCGGATCTTTTTTTGCCTCAGGTCATCGGCGGCCAGCGTTTCCTGGCGCTCGAAATCCGCCAGCCTGGTCCGAACATATTCCTGATAGCCCAGTCTGGCTACCTGATACCGGCTTTCCCTTTTCTGATAGACCTGTTCGATATGGATCACCACGTTGGCCGTTCTCTCGATCAGAACTTCATCATGGGAAATGAACAGGACGATCCCTTTGAAATTCAGGATCAGTGATTCGAGCGCTTCCAGTGTATCCATATCCAGATCATTGGATGGCTCATCCAGAAGCAGTACAGTCGGTTCCTGGATCAGGATCTTTAAAAGCTGTGCCTTGACCTTCTCACCGCCGGAAAGAGTCACAAACGGCTGATCTCGGTAACAGAAATCTTTTTTGAGTCCCAGTTGTCCGAGATATCTGGCCAGATCTCTGGGTGAAGTTTCCTGAAAAGCGGGATCGTCCAGAAAAAAGTCCATGACCGACATCTCTGAAGGTGCCGTAAGTTCCTGAGGAAGATATCCCAGCCGTTCGCCGGTAAAGATGCGTTCTCCCACAGCCTTCGCGTAGGACTCGATCAGGACCGGATCATAGATCCATTTGAGCAGCGTCGACTTTCCGTTGCCTTCTTCACCGATCACGACCGCCTTGTCGCCTCGCTGCAGGCTGAAAGAACAATCTTCCAGAAGGACCTTCAAATCTTTTTCATGTGTAATGGTTAATTCTTTGACTTGCAGCATAATATGCCTTTCCTTTAGGTCCGGACAACAAAAAACTGCTTCCGGTTTTTGCGTACCAAAAGCAGACTATCTTCTGAAAGCGATCCATACAGGAAGATAATCTATTTCGGGTACACAAAGAAACCGCCCATCCGGACCGGGTTTCCAATATGTATCCAAAACGTCATCTTCTGTACATGCCAGCCTCCATCTATTACTTGAATTACAGGTTCATCTTATCACAAGCCCTCTTCCTTGGCAAGAAAAACTATGATACAATTTGACTGACCAACCTGATGCACGGAAGAAGGAGATATGATGGAACATCGTTTATATATCATCGAAGGATTGCCCTGCAGCGGGAAAAGCACAGTCTCGTCCCGGCTGGCTTCTGCTTTGGAAGACCGGATTTCGGAAAACCGGAAAAAGGTCTGCTTTGTCGACGAAGGGACCGGTGATCATCCGGCCGATTATGAATTTCATGCCTATGCGCCGGCAGGCCTGATCTCCGAAAAGCCAGAGATCGTTCCGCTGTCTCAGTACGAAGGCGAAATGCTGGAGAAACTGCTGCCTTATAAGATCTATGACTTTCTGCCATGGGATACGGAAAAACCTTTGATGCTGGATAAGTGGAGACAGTTTGTCTCAGAAGCCGATCCGGATACCATCTATGTCTTCAACTGTGTTTTCCTGCAGAATCCCATGTGCGAGACGATGATGCGCTTCAATTTCGCGGAAAGTAAGTCCCTGGCATATATACGTGAAATTGCGGAAATTATCACGCCGCTGGATCCGGTCATAATTTATCTGAAGAATGATGATATCGCAAATAGTATAGAAAAAGCAGCAAAAGAGCGTCCTGGGTGGCTGGAAGGCGTCATCGATTATCATGTGAACGGCGCATACGGGAAAAGCATCCACGCGCAGGGACTGGAAGGGTATATTGAGTGCCTGAAAGAACGGCAGAGAAGAGAACTGCGGATCCTGGATCGGCTTACCAGATCGAAAACGAATGAGGCGCTTTCCGCTACAGCACTGGTTCTGGATAACCCGCAGCGTGACTGGCACGCTGCCGAAGCGGAAATCGATACTTCTCTCAAATCAATATAGGAAGAGACTATGACAACATTGATATTCGTCCGTCACGCGGAGCCGGATCACAAAAATCCGGATGACCGGAACAGACCGCTCACATCTCAGGGCTTGAAAGATACCGCTTTTGTCCTGGAGACACTGAAAAACAGAAAAATCGCTGCCTTCTACTGCAGCCCTTATCTGCGCAGCAGGCAGACCATAGAAAGTACCGCCGACTATTTTGGGATGACGCCGGTTTTAGACGAGCGCCTTCGCGAGCGGGAAGGCGGCAATACAGAAGGAATTGAAAACCCGCTGCGCAGGCGATGGGCTGACTTCAGTTTCCATGAGCCAGGCGGAGAATCCATCGGCATGGTACAGGAGAGAAATATCGCGGCCATCCGGGAGATCCTCCAAAAAGAAAAAGATAAAACCGTGGTGATTGGTACCCACGGAACAGCACTTTCCTCGATCCTGAACTATTATGATCCGTCTTTCGACTGTGACAGCTTTCTGAGGATCATGGAATGGATGCCGTACATCCTTGAGATCCAGTTCCAGGGAGAAAGGCCGATCAGATCCGTCGAACTGGGGCATATCGAACGACCGTTTTAAAAGATAAGAGCCGTGAAAATGAGTGAATCATTCTCACGGCTCTTCGCTTTACTCAGCGAGGATCTTATACAGCAGCTGATATAATGTAACGGCCTCTTCGGGAGTAAGAGGAATACAACTGCCGACCTGCCCCGGCACATCCTGCAGTTCGTTTTTCAGTGAGCGGCCCTTTTCTGTCAGAAAAACATGAACGATCCGCTCATCTTCTTCACTACGGATACGGCGTACATAGCCGGTTTGCTCCATCTTTTTCAGAAGGGGAGTCAGCGTCCCGTTGTCCAGAAACAAACGATGGCCGATGTCACCCACACTCAGACCGTCTTCTTCCCAGAGAACCAGAAAAACGATGTACTGCGTATAGGTCAGCCCCAGGCGGCGGAAAGAAGGCGTATAAAGATTGGTCACCTTCCGAGCTGCCGCGTAGAGCGGGAAACATAGCTGGTTTTCCAGCCTGAACTTAAGGTCGTCCATGACTCAGATCAGACTCGCGACGCAGTTCGCGACATCTTCCATCTTCGCGGTGGGCTCGAAACGCGCGACAACTTCACCATTGCGGTCGACAACGAATTTGGTGAAATTCCACTTGATATCCGGTTTGGAGGCATAGTCCTTGTCCATCTTTTTCAGCATAGTGCTCATCATCAGCGCGACGGGACCTTTACCGAAACCTTCAAAACCTTTCTGGCTCTTCAGATAGGTAAAGAGAGGGAGCGCGTTCTCACCATTGACGTCCGATTTTTTCATCTGCGGGAACTGTGTGTTATAGCGAAGCGTGCAGAACTCATGGATCTCTTCATCGGTTCCGGGCGTCTGGCCGGCAAACTGATTGCAGGGAACATCTACGATCTCCAGACCCTGATCATGATATTTCTCATACATTTCTTCCAGATCTTTATAATGAGGAGTAAAGCCGCAGCCGGTAGCGGTATTGACAACAAGCACGACCTTGCCTTTGAATTCGCTCATGGAAACTTCACCGTTGCGGGAGGGAACAGAATAATCATAAAAGCTCATGGTACAAATCTCCTTCATTTATATTTGATTAAATTATATTTGATAAAATATAATTGAACAAAATCGCTGCGCGATGGCCTGCTGAGTCGTCGCGCTTTTTTCTATAAAAACAGTGGAAGCTACGTCCTAAAAGTAGTATTGTAAAGTCACCACAACTCACAATCAACAGGATCACACCCCCACTGCAATGAAT